>CAYXVJ010000027.1:0-10380 GCA_964468675.1 uncultured Oscillospiraceae bacterium | reverse complement strand
TAAACCATGGTCTTCATTCGTCCATATTCTGGAGAATATAAAGTGTCCTGCATTAAAAAACGGGATATGTCCATTGATTGACAGTGCTCGTTCAATCGATGCACCACGGCCTTCTAACGGATGGTATTTTAATTGGATTTGATATAAGCCTGCATCACGAACATCAATCTCCCACTCTACATAACCAGTCTCATCTGTCTCTAGCACAGGTCCTGAACCTGCTTCATGCTCTTGATGTAAAGTCGCATCTACTGCATCCGTATACGAATCAGCTGTCAGCACATAACTTGCATCTGGAGTGTTTGCATCTTTATAGTCTTCAATATAAGTTTCGTAATTGTCTCTAAAGCCGACTGTGTCTTCTTCTACAATGTCCACGCCATCTTCATCAGCTTGTATAGATTTTTTTGGCAAAGACCCTACGAGCAATACGCACGTAAGCAAAATAGAAACACTGCTTAGGATAGGTTTTAGCTTATTGTGCAATTTCATAAAGCCTCCTTTGGAATAAAACATCTAAAAAAACAATCAAAACTTAGATCTCCAATTTCTATAACAGGTATTTTTGTACGGATTATCTTTAACTCTTAAATTTAGCTAATTTACAGCTCGTTTTTATTATAGTTAACTGACAATTTGTTGTCAACTTCAAATATTACTCTTCTTGTACTATAGAATATGACAAGTTGCATGCCTTACTTACTGACTTTTTGACAAGCAAAAACAAGCTGCCAGAGTGTTAACTCTCGCAAGCCGTTATGCTTTAGTTAATTACATTAACTATGTAAAGTAAAAATTTCTAATAAAAGGTCGACTTTCTTCCTCTCTGCTCTATTTCAAATTAAATTTTATGCTTATCAGTTTGCAGGCACTGCACAGAATTCCTTTCGAATAACTGAACTTTGATTACCTTTCTAATTTCTCGCCAATTCTGATCACTCTTATCAATCTTCCGGAGAAGATCATGTACGGCAAAAAAGACCATCGCTTCACTATCGACTGCCACGGTTGTAAGCCTTGGTGCAGTCATATTGGTATAAAATGAATTATCAAATGCAATGATAGAGATGTCCTCTGGTACTCGTATCTGTTTCTTAGACAGCTGCCTGATTAAAATATAGGCTGTCTCATCGCTGTTACACACTATTGCTGTAGGTAAAGTCTCGGGTAATTCCATATTGATGTAGATACCTGTCTCATCTCTATCTTCAATTAACCATTCATCATGCAAGGGTAAACCATATGTAAGCAGTGCTCTTTGGTAACCTAGATAACGTTCCATAATACTGGATGTTGCATGGATAGAACCAACAAAACCAATTTGTCTATGACCGTGCTCTATCAAGTATTTGGTCGCTAAAAAGCTACCATTAATATTGTCTTGGACAATACAGTCTTCATTTAACTCAGGGTAATTGAAATCCACATAGATCGTAGGGATACGATACTCGGCTATGGCTCTTAAATAACTGGCACTAAATTGACCCAAAACCAGTAAACCCGACACGTGTCGTTGTTCTAAAAATTTCGGTGGGATCTCTTGTGCCTCTTCATAGCTTGATACGATTTCTACAATACCAAAATGAGCTAGTTCAGCCAATTGCTTAACAGCCAACTGGTATAGCTCAAAGTAAAATGAATTACTGTTTTGGAAGAAGTGATCAGCAACCAGGATGCCAATGTTTAGGTGCTTGGTTTTTTGCTCCGTCTCCTCCCCTTCTGACTGTTCTCGCATTGGCGGGATATAGTGCATATCCTTCGCCACTTGTATAATATCTTGCCTTAGTTCATCACTGACACCATCTTTACCTGCCAGTGCCTTTGATACGGTCACAATACTGACCCCTAACTGCTCAGCTATATCCGCCATTGTGACCTTTTTACGTCTACTCATTATTAAGCCTTCTTTCAGTTCACTTAAATTGTTTCTGAACTAAATCTAGTTTAGCTTAAATTTACTTAAATACAAGCCTTCACTTAAGTGATCGGCATAAGCAACAATAAAGACTGTGTTATTTTGTGCATTATGACTTGAGTGAAGTTCTTGATATAATGTTTTAAAGTACGCACTTGGGAGGCATATCATGTCATCAATCATCAAGCATCTGTTTGAAACCAAAGCACTACGTGTAGCAAAAGAGGATCAACCATTCTGGTACACCTCAGGTCTCTTTGGCCCCTACTACGTCAACACACATTTCTTAATAGGTAGTGAAGAATTAGCCAAAGCCTTATTAGAGGCAATCGATGCTGCAGCTAACACAAGTGATAAGAGCAGCAGAGAAGCATTCCCTTCACACGTACTGAACTATACAGACAAAGCCTACAATGAAGCAGGCTTGTACAAAGAAGTTATCGATACCTCTGTAAATGCAATTAAGGATTTAGACTTTGATTTCATCAGTGGCGGTGAAAGACGAGACTTCTTCTTCTCCATGCAAGTAGCTCGTGTATTAAATGTCCCTCACCTTTCAATCTTTAAAAACGGTGACATAGTCTGGTCAAATAAGGACTTTGCAGAACAACACTTAATTATCGGTGAAGAGTTAAGCCCGAGTGCTAAAGACATCTTAAGCAGCTTAGAAGGCAAGAAAGCACTCCACATCGCAGACCTTGTCACCCAAGCATCTAGTTATACAAGGGCATGGCTACCTGCCATCAAACAACTACGTGCAAAGATTACAGACACACTTGCCATCGTAGACCGTGACCAAGGCGGATTGAATGTCTTAAAAGAAGAAGGCGTAGCACTCCACAGCCTAGCTGCCATGACAGATGACTTATTTGTTAAAGCAAAAATTGATGGCTTAATTAAGGAAGAACAATTAGCCTTGGTACGCTCTTACGCTAAAGGCCCTGAAACATTCATACGTGATTTTATTAAAGAACATCCAAGCTTCCTCGAGACTGAACAAGCAAAAGATGAAAAAACAAAAGAACGCGTCGAGCGTCTGTTAAGTCTAGACATTCTATGATGAACGAAGAGATTGAATGCATCTATAGCAAACGTAAATCCATGTCACTTCAAGTCAAAAGTGACGGTAGTCTTTTAGTGCGCGCACCTATTGGCACAAAGGATAAAGCGATAAAAAAATTGATCTTGGACCATGAGGACTGGATCAAGAATGCTAGACTTCGTCTCGAAGACTTTATTCACTTACCCAAGATTACTCCAGATATGGACGCCTTGCTTCGCGAAGAAACAAGGCGTAAAGCCATGCGATTTTTAAAGACATGGCCAGGGCCAAAACCACATAAAGTTTTTATTAAAGATCAAAAAACTCGTTGGGGCAGCTGCTCTAGCCTTGGCAACATCAATCTAAATTTGCGCTTAGCTTTATTACCAGATCAGTTATTCGAATACGTTTTGGTCCACGAACTGTGTCACTTAAAAGAACTCAATCACTCAAAAACGTACTGGGAGCTAGTCGAGCACTACATGCCCGACTACAAAAAACATAGAGCGCAGTTAAAGCGTATTCGCTTCTCTTAACCCATACACAATTTAATCGTGGTCCCAAGGTAAGAACTCAACTAAAGCAGTTGAGAAGGCAAGTTCCTTTGCCTCTTGAGGTATAAACCACTCAAACTTTGTCTTCGGATGGTTCGTCATATATGCCTCCATCTCTTCATTAAAACTAAGCTCAATATTATCCTTTAAGACTACATGCCAGACGTCTAACTCCCAAGTTAAGTGACTAAACAAATGCTTTTTTGCTCCTAAATGCAAGATTTCCTTTGCTATCAAGTTTAAGTCATCTAAACGAAGTAAAAGCTCTTCTTTAGCAAAATGTCCATCTAAACTTAAGGCTTCCCACATCCCATGCAACAGTCCAGGTGGTCTTTGACCTAGTAAGAACGATCCATCCGAGCGCTGGATAAACACATACGTCAATAGTTCTACAGGTGACTTCTTGCTTGGTTTCTTATGGGGCAATAAGGCTTGTCTACCTGCAAGCCTCGCCTTACACACAGTAGCCAATGGACAGATATCACATTTAGGCGCTCTCGGTATACATACTGTTGCACCTAAGGTCATGAACGCTTCATTGATCGATGCTGCATCCTCATCTGGATGCCCAATAAAATAAGCCGTCATCAGATCGTAGGTCTTATTTCTATCTTTAACATCCCCTTGAGTGAAATCCAAATTTAATAAGCGGCTTGTGATTCGCACCGCATTGCCATCTACGGCGGGTTCAGCAATACCAAAGCTAAAGCTTGCTATAGCTCCTGCTGTATAAGGTCCAATACCTGGTAAAGAACGCAGCTCTTTTACCGTGCTAGGTACATGACCACCATAGTCTTCCATAATGATTTGGGCTGCTTTCTGAAGGTTTCTAGCCCTCGAATAATAGCCGAGGCCTTCCCATACTTTTAACACCAAGTCCTCCGGTGCGGTAGCCAATGCTTCAATCGTAGGGAATAATGCCATGAATCTAGTGAAATAGCCTGATACAGTCTCTGCTCTTGTTTGTTGACTCATGACTTCAGAGACCCAGACCTTATATGGCTCGTTTGTTTCACGCCAGTTAAATGCTCTACGGTGTATATGGAACCAATCAATCAAAGGAGACAGTTCGGGTAAGTTCATCTTTTCTTGTTCTACCATAGCTCGAGTGTACCAGTGAGACTAGAGATGTCCATAATGCCCTCTTCTTCTAACCAATGTTCAAGGTCACTTAATATCCTTGGCATAATGGTTGGATGGATGAGGTTTGCCGTACCAATTTGTACAGCAGATGCACCCGCAAGCATAAACTCGATGACGTCAGTTGCGCTCATAATGCCACCCATACCCACAATCGGGATATCCACTTGACGATAGATCTCACTAACCATCCTTAAGGCCACGGGTTTTACAGCAGGACCAGATAAGCCCCCTGTATTGTTTCTTATGACTGGCCTTCTTGTCTTCACATCAATAGCCATGCCTAAAAGGGTATTAATCAAGCACACAGCATCAGCACCAGCCTCTTTAGCAGCACTTGCTGCATCAACAATAGATGTAATGTTTGGTGTTAACTTCACCCAGAGTGCTCTATCCCACACAGACCTTACTGCAGTAACAACTTCCTTAATCAAGACGGGGTCGGCTCCAAAGCTAAGTCCATGAGCAACATTAGGGCAAGATAAATTCATCTCTAAAACAGGAATAGACGTAGGCTTCAATCGTTTTGCAAGTTCTACATAATCTTCAACTGTATCTCCTGCAATGTTTTGAATGATGAAAACATCTTTGTCTTCCATGAAGGGCAGTTCATCTGTTAAGTAACGCTCAATGCCTGGGTTTTGTAAGCCTACAGCATTTAACATTCCAGATGCCGTTTCAGCCACACGGACAGGTTCGTTTCCTCGCCTAACTTCTCTTGTCACAGCCTTAGCAGCAATGCCACCTAATGTAGATATATCCATAAAGGCATCTGCTTCTCTACCAAAACCAAAGCAGCCCGATGCTGCGATCAGGGGATTCTTAAGCTTGACTTGTCCAACTTCTACAGTTAAATCAACACATTCTGCCATTAGAAAAACACCCTTTCTGCATCAAAGACAGGTCCTTCTAAACAAACCCGCTCATAGGTCCAATCCTCATCTTCTGGCCCAGTTTTTACTTTGCAGGCACAGGTACGACAAAAACCAACTCCGCAAGCCATGCGTTCTTCTAAAGACACCTGGCACTTCATCTGATGCTCATGAGCGAATCCCGCTACAGCTAGGAGCATCGGCCATGGTCCACAAGTCATTATAGTCCAATCTGATAAGTCGCTTATAGCTTGCTCTTGTTCTAAAAGCACTTTTGTTGCATCCATAACATTTCCCTTGATGCGTCCAGAATCTTCCTCTTCAACGCTTAAACTTTCAACGGCAATGCAAAGCTCTGTTGCTGCATCACGAAAGCGATCTTCTAAGACGATTTGATCCATAGACCGGAAGCCAAAAGCAGCCTTCGTTTCGATGCTCTGTCGTTTTAATTCTTCTAGCAAGAAGAGTAAGGGGTAGACGCCTGAACCACCACCCAAAACTAAAACCTTCTCCACACCGTCTAGTTTAAAGCCTTCACCTAGAGGTCCCAAAACCGAGATTTTCTCCCCTTCTTGCCAGCTTGTAAGCGCTCTTGTTCCTTCTCCTACGATATGGAAGCCGACTTGAAAGCGACCCAATGTTCGATCAATAGACGCTATACCTAAAGGTCGCTTCAAAAAAGCTTTCGTCTCCACATCCACAAACTGGCCCACCTTCGCCGTCTCCACCAATTCAGGTGCTTCTAACTCTAAAAGATAGCTATTCTCATTTAATTGCTCTAAGCCAATAACCAAGGCCTCATGTTCAATCTTTATTTTATCCACTACATTGCACCTGCTTCCATCTCACTTAAAGGCAGCACATGTTCTTTCGTTTTGGCCACCAGTCTCGAAAATGAATCAATGTCATACAAGGTGTAATCCTTGACCGTTAATTCCATTTCAATACATTCAACGACAGCCTCAAACGTATCAATACTAGTCAAGGTCATCACGCCGTGCTCGATTGCATGCCTTCGTAATTTGAAGCCAGTATTCCCTTCATCTTTGTTGTTATCTGTACTCAGTAATAGCTTCACCTCACCAGATGCGATTAATTCACTTGCATTTGGTGACGGTTCTTCTACCCTTCGAACCGTATTCGTTGGTACACCATGGAAGTTTAGGTAATTGGCCGTACCTCCCGTTGCATAAAAGTGAAAGCCTAATTTTTCTAGCCTTTCCACAAAAGGTAAGATCTCTCTCTTATCGGCATCTCTTACGGAAATTAAAATCTTCGATCCTCTTGGCGGCAGTTTAAAGCCAGAGGCAAGCATCGCTTTGGACATTGCTTCTGGATACGTTGTTCCAAGCCCTAAGACTTCGCCTGTACTCTTCATCTCAGGACCAAGGCTTGAATCTACGTTGTGTAGCTTCTCAAAACTAAAGACAGGTGCTTTCACTGCATACACAGCAGGATATCTTGCAAAAAGATCAGTGCCTAAACCTAAATCCATAACGGATTTTCCAAGCATGACCTCCGTTGCCATTTTGACGATCGCTAGGCCAGTAATCTTGGAGATATAAGGTACAGTACGAGAAGATCTGGGGTTTACTTCCAAGACATAGATCTCATCGTTATACAAGATAAATTGAATGTTGATCAGGCCAATGATTTGCATCTCTACTGCTAAACGTTTTGTGAGCTCCACAATCGTCTGACGATGCTTATCGGGTATGTAGGCTGGGAAGATGGAGTGAGAATCCCCTGAGTGAACACCTGCCCTCTCCAAATGCTCCATGATGCCTGGAATAAGGATATCCTTGCCATCGCTAATCGCATCCACTTCAAGTTCAGTGCCCATCAAATATTTATCGACTAATATTGGGTGTTCTTGTGTGTTTAAGTTGATAATTGCCATGTATTCACGGATATCTTTTGGATTGTAGCAAATCTGCATCCCTTGACCACCTAGTACATAAGAGGGCCTTAAGAGCACAGGATAGGCTAAGCGCTCGGCTACCTCCAACGCCTCATCTGTTGTAAATACAGTGCCAGCATCGGGACGCTTCAACTCTAGTTTGTCCATCACGGCTTCAAAACGGCGTCTATCTTCAGCCATGTCAACACCGTCTTTAGACGTACCTAGTATCTTATAGCCTAACTGATCTACAGCTTCAATGAGCTTAATGGCTGTCTGTCCACCGAACTGACAAATGACGCCCATCGGCTGTTCATGTTCTAAAATAGCCCTCACATCATCTATCGTTAACGGTTCAAAATAAAGCCTATCGGAGATGTCATAATCTGTAGATACGGTCTCTGGATTGTTGTTGATGATGACGGCTTCATAGCCTAATTTACGAAGCTCTTCTACGGCATGAACAGAGCAATAGTCAAACTCGATTCCTTGACCAATACGAATCGGTCCAGAGCCAAAGACAACGACGCGTTCTTTATCACCTTTAACTAAGGGCAGTTCGTCCCCGCCAGCCACAGCATAGTAGTAAGGGGTATCTCCCGTTTCGAAGGTATCCACCATCTTGAACGCCATTTGATAACCTAAAGCTTTACGCTTTTTATACACGTCTTCAAGATCTAAGCCCGTAAGCCTTGTAATCAAGCTATCTGGGAAGCCATCTTCAAAGGCACGGCTTAAGAGCACATCACTAACGCCTTGTCCGCTAGCCTCTAGTTCATCCTCTAAGAGTACAAGGTCTCGAACAAGTTCTAAAAACTCAGCTGTGATTTTTGTCTTGTGATAGAGTCCATCTAAATCCATACCACGGCGCAATGCCTCAGCTACCAGAAATAAGCGCTGGTCATCGACGATATCTAACGCTTTATTGATCTCTTCATCACTTAAGCGCTTTAAGCCTTTATGTCCTAAGCCCAAATAGCCCAGTTCAAGTGAGCGGATGGCCTTCATTAGTGCTGTTTTGAGGTTATGCCCAATGGACATTACTTCACCAGTTGCCTTCATCTGTGTACCTAGTTTGCGGTTCGCATAGACAAATTTATCAAAGGGCCATTTAGGGATCTTACAAACATAGTAGTCGACTTTTGGTGCAAGATACGCCCATGGTGCACCTGGTATTTCTCTTAAGCTATAGCCAAGGCCAATGTAACTTGCGATTTTAGCAATCGGATAAGCTGTAGCCTTGGAAGCCAGTGCACTGGATCTAGACAGCCTTGGGTTTACTTCGATGATCGCATACTCACCACTGGTAGGATGTAAGGCAAACTGTACGTTACAACCCCCTTCAATACCTAGGGCGGTCACGATACGCCTACTTGCGTCTTGAAGCATCAAGTCTTCATCTTCTGTTAAGGTTTGAGCCGGTGCAAAGACAATGGAGTCACCTGTATGTATGCCGACAGGATCAAAGTTCTCCATGGAGCAAACAATGACAACGTGGCCTTCATGGTCTCGTACGGCTTCATATTCAATTTCTTTCCAGCCGGCAATAGAGCGTTCAACCAAGACTTGATTCACGCGGCTTGCAGCAATCCCGCTTTCTACGTAGTGCAAGAGTTCCTCTTCACTATGGGCGATACCGCCACCGGTACCTCCTAGGGTAAATGCAGGCCTGATGATGATGGGGTAGCCAATATCTTTAGCAAGTGCCAATGCATCTTCTTTGTTATTTGCAATACCTGATGGGATACAAGGAATGTCTATGGACTCCATAGTGGATCTAAAGATTAAGCGGTCTTCTCCTTTTTGAATCCCTTCAATACTGGTGCCAAGGATTTTAATATTATGCTCGGCTAAGAAGCCTGATTCACTTAATTCCATGGCAAGGTTAAGAGCCGTCTGTCCTCCAACTGATGCTAAGATGGCATCAATCTTTTCATCTAGTAAGATCTTTTTTAACACATCAATCTGCAATGGTTCAACATAGACTTTATCGGCCATGTCACTATCCGTCATGATGGTCGCTGGATTTGAATTGATTAAGACTGTTTTAATGCCTGCATCACGAAGTGCTCTACAAGCTTGTGTACCTGCATAATCAAACTCTGCTGCTTGCCCGATAATAATCGGACCTGAGCCGATAACGAGGATTGTATGAATATCTTCCTTTAATGGCATATTGTGCCCTCATTTCCTTGTCAAAATGCTATCTTCTATCGCCTTGTTCAAGGCATCTTTCATCTGCATTGCTTCTATTCTACATGCTTCTCTATAGTCGTCTGGACCCATACCCACTTGATTTTTATAAGCAAGCATCAATCCTCTAGAACTGTTTACAATAGCCCCTTCGCCATTCTCATTAAAGTTTTGACAAGCATCCATGGCTGTTGCGCCTTGAGCACCATAACCGGGTACTAAAAAGAAAGCTGATGGCATACGTGTTCTTAATGCTTTTGCCTGACCTGGCCAGGTGGCACCAACTACTGCCCCAACAGGACCAAAGCCATGCTCACCAATTAAGCCTTCATTCCACAGCTCCACCTGATCCGCCATTGCTTCGTAGACTTTTCTGCCGTCTTTTAATTCCAAATCTTGTAATTCTGCAGCGGATGGATTGGATGTTCTAACGAGAACAAAAAGCCCTTGTCCACTCTCGATGAAGGGCTGCATACCATCTGTACCCAGATAGCCGTTCACCGTTAAGAAATCACCTTTTGCTATACCGTCATCACCAAGCCATGCTTTAGCATAGGCCTCGCTCGTCGAACCGATGTCGTTTCGTTTGCCATCCAATATGACCAGTATCCCTCTATGTCTTGCATAATCCACGGTTCTAGATAGGGCTGCTAAACCTGCCTGCCCATACATCTCATAGTAAGCTAGTTGTGGCTTGATGGCAGGAATGATATCGCATGTGGCATCGATTAGACCTTTATTAAACAAGAATAAGGCTTCTTCAA
>CAYXVJ010000026.1:7544-17851 GCA_964468675.1 uncultured Oscillospiraceae bacterium | reverse complement strand
AATGCTGTGGTTGTACT
The DNA here is from genome assembly GCA_964468675.1 of uncultured Oscillospiraceae bacterium. Taxonomy (GTDB): domain Bacteria; phylum Bacillota; class Clostridia; order Saccharofermentanales; family Fastidiosipilaceae; genus CAYXVJ01. The sequence goes on along the minus strand of CAYXVJ010000026.1, from coordinate 17,834 downwards.
CTTGTACAACAAAGACAAAACCGTCTAGTGAGAAGAGCTTCTCATTCCACTTCACAACCTCAGGGCTAACTTCTTCCGTTGTACCTAAAAATGGCATGTTGTAATCTGCAAGGTCAACGATCTCATAGTCCGCGTCACCACGGGCATCTGCGAGTTCCTTCACCCACTGTCCAACTTGCTCACTGTTACGACCTATGCGGTTGCTACCAAGGATAATACCGATCTTCAAACGATTGTTACTCATAAAAATATGCCTCCATATGCATCTAATATCATTTAATTACGAAAATTAAGTAATCGACTTACTAAAATTTACTGTCTGAAGATAGGATAACATCTAAATCCTGCAAAATCCGTAGCAAATGTTTCGAATTGGAAGCAATTTTGATGTTATTTATATTCTCCTTAACTTTAAAACATGCAAAATAGCTTAGAACAAGCACTGCCATTACAACATTTCACTCTTTTGACTGATATTATGGTACAAACAGTTGGAAAGAGGCCTACTATGAGGATTTTACTCCTGACAATCCTAAATATGATATTCACCCTATTGCCAGTTATTCTAGCCGGCATCAGTGTCATGGTCTTTGTAAAACTCCCCGTCTTGACAAGTCTACTCTATCCCCTAGATCAATATAAAGTATTAAAAGATGGTTATCGTCTCTTTGGTGACCATAAGACGTGGAAGGGTATTGTTGGCTATCTACTCTTCACGCCCTTTTGGACCCTCATCCAAGGTCTACTCATTCTCTTAATACCTCCTTTAAAAGCGCATTCGTATCTTTATGCCCACCATGAGAACACCTTGCTCTATAACTTACTCATAGGACTTGCCTTAGGTTTTGCTTATGCACTCTTTGAATTACCCAATAGCTTTATAAAGCGTAGGCTAGGTATACAAGAAGGCAAGACGGCTAGTGGACCTATCCGCTACCTCTTCATCTTTATTGACCAGGCAGACTCCGTCATCGGCTGTGTACTAGTCCTCTCATTTGTCTACCCCATGAGCTTTAGCTTCTTTATCCTTTACATCCTATTAGGTGCAGCTATACATATACTTTTTAATTTTCTCTTACAAGTTTTAGGCTTACGCAAAGAGCGTCGTTAATAGAAAGGCAGCAGATGATTCACTACATCGATAAGAAAAACATAAGAAAAGATCTTTTGGGGGCGAAAGCAAGTTCTCTACACCATTTAGTCATAAACGGTTTTAACGTACCCCAAGCCTTTGTCTTGGACAAAGATCACTTCATCTTTGAACTAAGCCAAGATACTAGCTTAAGTGACATCCGTGCGCTATACCATAGTGAGAGTGACGTAAATGACAGGTCAAAGAAAATCTTAAAGCGATTGGAAGACTTTTCTTTATCTTCGGACACAAAGGAACTACTTCTATTACATATCGATCCCAATAAGGAATATGCCATTAGAAGCAGTGCAAGCTTTGAAGATTTAGAAGCATCTAGCTTTGCAGGTCAATACGAGACGACGCTACATGCTAAAGGTATAGATGAAATTATTTTGGCCATTGAGGGTTGTTACCGTTCTTTGTTTAGCTTAAGAAGCCTTGCTTATCTCGAAAGGATCAAAAACTTCCAGATTGAAGATTTAACCATGTCCGTTATTATTCAAGATATGGTTCGTGCAAAAGCATCTGGTGTACTCTTTAGTGCCCACCCTGTTAAGGGTTTAGATAGCAAAATGGCTGTTGAAATGGTTAAAGGTACAGGCGATAAGCTCGTATCCGGCATGGTCAATCCAATGAGCTTTGATCTAGCATGGTTTGAAGAGCCTGATGATTTAGCAAAGCAAGCCTTTCAAACATTAGACTTATCACAGGCCGCACTAGAGACACTAAAGGACGATGCACTTGCCATTACAAGCTTCTTTGGCTATCCATGTGACATTGAGTTTAGCTTTGACATGGATGGTAGGCTTTGGATCTTGCAAGCAAGACCTATATCTAAGTTCCAATACGATGCCATAGAGGGCTTATGGACCACGGCAGACTTTAAAGATGGCGGTGTATCGGCTACTGTGTGCCATCAATACATGTGGTCTTTATATGAACTTGCCTGGGACAAAAGCTTAAGATCCTTCATGAAAGAAGGTAAGTTACAGGAGCCAAGTCCAGACACGAAGCTTTCAACCATGTATTTTGCAAGACCATATTGGAATCTTGATGTCGTGAAAGCTGCCATGAAAAAAGTTCCAGGTTTTAAAGAGCGTGCCTTTGACGAAGACTATGGGATTCAAGCATCTTACGAAGGCGATGGCCATGAAACTAAATTCACACCCGCAAACATCTTACGCTTTATACCCATAATGTTTGCGCAAAACAAACTGCTTAAAGAACGCATGAGCACAACAGGATCCTTGCGCCAAGAACTCTTAGATCGTTTAAGTGCCTGGCACCGGCATCTAGACGACTTAAAAGATAAGCCCTTAAGTGATATCGAAGATGCATGGCAAAAGATTCAATTTGATTTTTACTTGCGCTGTGAGATGAGCTATTTCTACCAGATCTTCTTGAATACCATTCATCAGACAAGGATACGTGACATTCTCTTAAAGCAGATGGATCAAACAAGCTACTTAAAGCTCTTAGGTGGATTAGATGAAGTCTCGCACCTCCTACCCTTCTATGACCTTTGGGAGATCTCTAGAACACTCAATCAAGATGCAACATTAAGTGACATCGAGCAATGGCTAAAAGACTATGGCTACCACTCGGAAAAAGAGTTGGATGTCTCCTACCCCAATTACATGGAGAAGCCAGAGCCTATCTTAAATCAATTAAACGAGATGCGTCACTGGCCAGATAGCCTAGGGCCAAAACACGATAAAGCGAAGGCTGACATTGCTTACGACGATGAAATGAACAAACTAAAACAACGACTGGGCACAAGAAAAGCAAATAAAATCGAGCATCAAGTGGCTACTATCCGCCAGCTTTTATGGTGGCGAGAAGAATTTAGAGACATCTCCACCAGGTGCTATGACTTGATTAGAAAAAGTGCAGTTCTATTAGCCGAGCGTTACGTAGAACGTGGCATCTTAAATGAAATGGACGATATCTGGCACCTAAAGATCAAGGACATCAAAGCATTTATGGATAAGCAATTGTCTCTAGCAGAGCTCAAAGCAAAAATACTAGAACAAAAGCTCTACTATAGCGCTTATGAAAATTTCCAAAGCGATAACGAGATACCGCCAGCAACAGTAAAAAGAAGAAGCATTAACGCTGATGAAAGACCCGTTGAATTGGATCAAACGTTTACCTGCAAAGTGACAGGAACCCCTGCCAACCCAGGTAAGGTATTGGCCAAGGCGAAAGTGATCCGTGATGCGAGCCAAATGGATCTACTAGAACCAGGCGATATACTGGTGACGAAGTTTACTGATACTGGTTGGACGGTTAAGTTTGCGATCTTGTCTGGCATCATCACCGAATACGGTGGTGTCTTAAGTCATGCGGCCATTGTAGCCCGTGAATATGGCATCCCTTGTGTGGTTGCCGCTGAAGGTGCAATGGACAGTATTTTAGACCAAGAACTCTTATATTTAGATGGCCAAAGTGGACAAGCTTGGCAGAAGTGAGGTAGACATGAACGAAGATAAAAAGATAATTGGCTACTACAATCCATCGGTTTACTTGACCTTCTTAGGTTCTAGCATTGCCATTTGGGGCATGCGCCAAGCCTTTTTAGGCTCTACGAGATATGCTATTTTATGCTTGATGTGTGCAGGCTTTATTGATCTATTCGATGGAGTAGTAGCCCGCAAGGTGAAACGCAATGAAGCTGAGAAAACCTTCGGTGTACAACTAGATTCCCTTGCCGATATGATCAATTTTGTTGCCCTACCCATAGCCATCTATATCAGTATAGGCTATCAGTCACTACCTGCTTTACTCCTGCTTGTTTTTTATATGCTAGCTGCCATCCAACGCTTAGCTTATTTCAATACGCATCAAACAGAAAAGCTTACACACTATAGAGGCCTACCAGTGACCTATGTTGCCTTAATCTTCACATGGGGCTGGTTATTCTTCCACCATCTAGCAAGTCATTTCATCTACGTTGGTATGGGACTCTTAATGGGTATCAGTGCAGTGCTCTTTATCCTCAACATTCCTATAGCAAAGCCTAAAATGCGCGCTTACATCGTGTTCACAATACTTGCCATAGCAACTGCAATCTTGCTCATTGTAGGAGCATAATATGGCACAGTATGTGGATCGACAAACAGGTCTTTTAAAGACTGAAGTTATCTATCAAGAAAAAACCTTGAGCTGGCTGTATGAAACAAGGATGGGGAATCTTTTGCTTCGTCTCATGGTGTCCAAGCCACTTTTCAGTAAGCTCTATACGAAGCAGCAGTTTAAAAAGAAGTCGATCAAAGATATAAGCACATTTATTGAAGAGAACAATATTGATATGGGAGATTACGAAGAGGAGGATTGGCAAAGCTTTGCAGATTTCTTCATTAGGAAACCTAAAAAAGAGCTAAGACCTTGGCCATTAGATGAATCGATACTAGGTAGTCCTTGTGATGCAAAACTACTAGTTAAAAAAATCTCAGTAGACTCTAGCTTCCATGTGAAAGGCTTTCATTACACCGTATCAGAGTTCATAAAAGACGATGTGCTTGCTAAAGCATTTCTAGGTGGCTACTGTTTCATCTTTCGCCTAAGTGTAAGCGATATTCACCGCTACTACTATATCGACGATGGTAAAATGATCGGCACAAGCAAAAAGATAAAAGGAAGACTACATACGGTAGGGCCAGTATCGGATAACCGTGTAGCCGTCTTAACAGAAAATTGCCGAGAGGTAACGAGGCGTAATTGTAAGCACTTTAGTGATGTACTCATGGTCGAGGTGGGTGCACTTACAATCGGCAGTATCGTAAACCATGAGCGCAAGCGTTTTAATCGCGGTGATGAAAAAGGTTGGTTTTGGCCAGGTGGCTCCACCATCGTCTTATGTTTTAAAGACAATCTACTCACTGTAGATAAAGATATACTAGATGCCAGTAAAAAAGGGTTAGAGATAAGCGTAAAGATTGGTGAGGCCATCGCACGCTTACAGTAGATAAAGGAAAGTAATACTATGCTCAAACGTCTTGTCATTTATTTTAAAGAAATGTATCCGCCCTTGTCACGTTTCTTCGTGTCCATGCTGATCTTCTTACAAGTATATTTTCTATTGCTTTTAAACCATGGTGTCAATGATTTCCAAATTGGCCATGAAGAAATCATTGGGGTCACGACCATCTTTGTCTTCTTACTCTTACTGCGCATCGCAGACGATTTCAAAGATTTTAAAACAGACCATGTAAACTTCCCAAATAGAGCACTGCCCTCTGGTAAAGTCTTTAAAAAAGATTTAGTCGTCGTCATTGTCCTAGCCATTCTACTGGTCTTTATCTTAAACCTCTTTTATATGCACAATATTGGTTGGTTCTTATTCTTGTTCATCTATGGTGCTTTGATGTCTGTCTGGTTCTTCCAGCGCCATAAGATACAGCCTCAATTGATCTTGGCCTTGATTACGCATAACCCTGTGCAATTCGTATTAAACTTTTATGTCATCTCATTTGTGGTTCACAAATACAACTTACCTTTCTGGTCTTGGCAAAGTATATTAGTTGCGTTTACGATGTACTTCCCTGTTCTCTTCTGGGAAGTCTCAAGAAAGATTAGGGCTCCAGAACAAGAGACTCAATACAATACATATTCCAAGGTCATGGGCGTAAAGCCCTCTGTTAGATTAGTCGTCATTGCAGTATTACTTGATATCGCAACAAATGTTATTTTACTCTGGCGGATCAATTTACCTTTCGCCATACTCTTACTGTTTAACACAGCGCATCAACTGTATAAGAGCTATCGTTTTGCAGAAAACCCTATGGCCTTCGATTACGGTAAGATGATGGAGGGGTATATTTACAGAACAGAGGTAGGTGTTGTCTTGGGTATTGCAAGCCACTTGATTTACTTGAGGGTGATCAGATGAGTACATATGGTTCTAAAGCAGATGGCTTAATACGGTTAAAGGAAAAAGGATTCTTAGTACCTCCATTTATATTGGTCCATAAAGACCGCTTAAATGAAGCTGCAAAACAAGAAGGCCTTGGCTATGAAGCATTAGCAAATACCTTGATTGAAGAAGAAACTTCATTCTTTAATGAGCACGCTTTATTTGCTGTACGCTCATCTAGTGAGACCGAAGATTTAGACTCCTACTCCATGGCAGGATTGTACAAATCACAGCTAGACGTAACAAAACAGACGCTAGGCAAAGCTCTCTTAGAATGTCATCAGGCTATAAAATCTACTAGCTTAGATCTGATGAAAGAGCACTTAGCTTTAGCTGATGTATCAAAACTCCACCTCATTATCCAGGCCATGGTTGAAGAGCAAACCCATGCAGCAATCGCCTTCACCTCGAATCCAGATGGACTTCTAGATGAACGTGTCCTTGTGTTAGCTGAAGGCTTAGGACTAGACCTTGTTGAGGATAAGGTTCCGCATGTGACCTACTACAAACACCGTACTGATAGCTTATCCTATGCCGAAAATCCATACGGATTAGATCTTCTAGATCAAACGGTGCAAAGCCAGTTCTGGACTCTTTTAGATCAATTAGAAGACAGTTTTGGTATGGGCTTAGATCTTGAATTAGCACTCGATAAGGAAAATCAAATACATCTACTACAACTGCGTCCAATTACAAGTATCGATCCAGAGAGCTATGCAAAACCGTTTGCCATTTTAGACAACAGTAACATTGTAGAGAGCTACCCAGGCTTAACACTACCCTTATCTACTAGCTTTTACTATCAAGCGTATGAGGGGGTGTTTGGTGGATTGATGCGTCGCTTACTACCCAATCCTAGCTTAAAGCAAAAACAGACGTTAGATATAATCTCTAAGCAGATGGTGCAATCTTGGAACGGGAGAGCGTACTACAGGCTTGACCATTGGCTCCTCTTACTGCGCCACCTACCGTTTAGTAAAAAGATCATTCCTGTTTGGCAAGAGATGCTAGGTGTTAAGTCATTGGATGCCATGCCCAAGAAACCCTTAGTAGGTCCATTCAAGCGTTTTGCTGTTGGCTTAAATTTCTTATGGTCAGCACTCATGGTCGATCGAATCTACCACAAGCTAGAAAAAGAAGTTTTAGAAATAGAAGAAGATTTTAGATCTCTAGACCATAGCAATCCATTAATGTTGGAAGTGTTTGTCCACCGTATAAGAACTAGCCTACTAGCCCACTGGGATATTACCTTGATTAATGACTTAGTGGCTATGCTCAATACTGGACGATTAAAGAAAAAGGCAGAAAAAGAAAGGCTGGACGCTAGTAAGATGTTAAGCGGCTTCACAGCCCTAGAGAGTATGAAGCCTGTGTACAGCATCGCTAAGATACAAGATCAACTGCATCTATTACCCAAATCATTGATAGTGGAAGCAAGCCAAAACCTTACGACTGCAAGACTCATACTAGAAGGCATGCACCCTCTACTTGATAAAGAGTCTATGCCTTTAATAAAGCTCATGAACGAACACATCAAACTCTATGGAGACCGTAGTGCAGAAGAGCTAAAATTAGAGCGCCATACTCAAAGAACGAATCCGAAACTCTTCTTCAAGAGCCTTTTAGATAGCACACACAGAGCAGATGAAGTGCTAAAGATTGATGTAGATAAAAGTTTACGAAGCGTGCAAAAAAGAGCTCAAGATGCCATCTCAAGGCGAGAGGTATCTAGGCTGTATAGAACTCGTATCTACGGCATAGCAAGAAGCATTTTTAGAACGCTAGGTGAAAGACTCGAAGAAGAGGGCATAATTGATGAGTTAGAAGATGTCTTTTACTTAGAGATGGAAGAAGTATTTCAAGCGACCGCAAACGAAGGACACTTAGATTTAAAAGCTTTGATTCAAAAGCGTAAGGAAGCATATAAGGTCTATGAAAGCATACCCGCTTATTCTAGGATGCGTTTTTCGAAAGAGCCTGTATCCAAGCACAGGCCAGCTACAACTGCCTTTACTGCAGAGCTAGATAGGCGCGCTATGTTTTACCAAGGTTTAGGCACATCCAGTGTTAAAGCCACAGGAACTGTGGTAGTGATGTCCAGTGCCTTAGATGAAGTGGATGTAAAGGGGAAAATCATTGTCTGCAAGAATACAGATCCTGGTTGGGTCTATCTCTTACTTCAAGCAAAGGGCATTGTTGCTGAACAAGGTTCACTCTTGTCACATACCGCCATCATTGCAAGAGAGTTGGGGCTTGCTGCAGTGGTCTCTATCCCTCATGCTACAAAAATCTTTAAAACAGGCGAGACCATTACAGTCGATGGGCAAGAAGGACTAGTCACTCGTGTAGATAAAGAGATGGATCAATGAGAGTTATAGCTGTACACAGTAAAGAGGAGATCGAACGTTTCATACGCTTTCCTGAAATGATCTATAAAAATGAAGAAAATCCCTGTAGCCCAGCTACAGAAAAAGCTCTTTTAAATGGACAGCATATCTTGTCAAAAGACTTAAGCATCAAAGCTTACCTTTTAGAAGATAAAGACTTTGTGGCTGCAAGGCTTGCCCTAATACTACCTAAAGATAAGAGCATTGCTTATTTTGGTTTTTTCGAAACAAAAACAAATAACTTAAAGCCCTTGTTCTCTGTAGTAGAAAATGAGGCCAAAGCACAAGGACTTGATGAAGTAATAGGTCCTGTGAACGGTAGTTTTTGGCTATCTTACCGCATGAAGATGGATCAGTTCACTGCAAGTCCATACTTCGGTGAACCTCTAAATCAAAAAGGCTATCCCGGAATCTTAAGGCAGCTAGGCTATGGGATCAAGAGCGAATATATCTCAAACGAATATAAAGCCTTTGCCAAACAGCCTAAGCGAATGCAAAAACGATTAACTGATTTTAAACTACAAGGCTATGAGATCCGCTCACCCAAAAGAAATGAAACAAGTGACCTTCTAAAAACCTTACATCAATTACTCCGTAAGCTCTATAGCGATTTCCCTGCCTACCAGGAGATCAGTTTAGAGCAATTCTTAGATCTATTTCAAGATCTACCGATAGTTTTAGACTTAAGCCTTTGTAAAATTGCAATCTGGAATAAAGAGATTGTAGGCTTTTGTATCACTGTCCCTGACTATCAGGGGCAGTTAAATAGCTACTCCAGTTCAATTCAAAAGCTTATCTCTATATTAAGAAAAAGACGACTCAAGCGAGCCGTCCTCTTATATTTAGGTGTATTACCTGAGCATTTAGGTTTAGGCCAAGCCATGCTCGCTAGCCTCTCACCAACCTTGGATCGAAGGAAGATGTCATTAATCGGTGCCTTGATCCAAAAAGACAAGGTAACTGCTAGCTACGCAAGTGGCGAAATCATCCAAACGAGGCATTACGCTTTATGGTCTAAAACACTTTAGTCCATTAATAAGATGCCATGGACGACTTCACTTGATGGAGCAAATGCAGACACACGAGTCATTTCAATGCGTACAGCAGCTCTAGTAGCTTGAATGATCCAGCGCTCGTGAAGCACAGTCTCCGTAAAGGCAAGGTCTAAAACTAAGGCAACATTTTCTACACGCTTTCTGGGTGACACTAAAATGGATGCTTTTTTTGGCAAGCCTTGACCAAGGCTTGTGTACGGAAGATCGCCAACGTCCATATTCACTGCTGTCCAAGCTACACTATCTAAAGGTAAGCGTGTCGCCAGATCTTGGTCTTGGAACTCGAGTTCCAGGTAGTCGTCTGTGAAACGAATGCGGTTTAAACGACGCTCGTTATGTGACAAATCAAAGGTACTACCGATCGCAACATCGTCTAGGAAGGATGCGACAGTGGCCTCATCACCGGGTAAGTCAGGTGTCCATAGTTTAAGTGATGTGAGTCTTTCGCTTAATAGCGCTTCAGCTTCCAATAGCTCAGCTGTTTCAACTAAGGCTTCATCGTGTAAGGCAGGCAGTATCTCTTCCCATACAGCATCTAAAATTGGTCCCATCTTATCGGTGCCAGAGGTGATAGCAATATATAAGTCTTTTTCTGGGTGCATAATGGCGAACTGACCACAAGCACCATCGCCTCGATAAGCGCCTTTTTCTTTACACATCCAGAACTGATAGCCGTATCCTTGTCCCCAGTCACTGGCACTCCCTTGATCGTGGGTACTGTTATCTGACCAAGCAGTAGTGGCTTCATCAAACCATGCTTCGTTTAATAAAAGCTGTCCATTCCAAGTGCCTCTATGGAGA
>CAYXVJ010000026.1:0-7534 GCA_964468675.1 uncultured Oscillospiraceae bacterium | reverse complement strand
CTCGAACAGAGATATTCAGACCAAAGCCACCCATACTCACGCCTTCTGGTGACATTTCCCACCATGGATTGGAATTGAATCCCAAAGGTTCGAATAGACGTGGTTTCAAGTAATCCAGACAATTTAAGCCTGTGACTTTTGTTAGGATGGAAGACAGCATGTAAGTCGCTGGTGTATTGTATAGAAAATGTGTGCCTGGTTCATGAGGTAAGTAGGAAGCTAAAAATGAATAGGTCCAGTTTGGCTCATATGAGAATATATGGGGCTCTGCACTGTGTCCCGTATTCATGGTCAAGAGGTGTTTAACCGTTACTTTTTCCATATTCGGACAAGGCCTTGTCGGCAAGACATCAGGGAAGAAATCAACGAGCTTATCGTCTACAGTTAAGAGTCCTTCTTGCACAGCAAAGCCGATGGCTGTTGATGTAAAGCTTTTACTCAGAGAAAAGAGCATATGCCGTTCATCTAGGCTGTATGGTTCAAAAGCCCCTTCAGCGATGATGGCGTCGTGGCGTGAGATGATAAAGGCATGTACTGCAATTTCACGATCCTCTAGCCGCTCGATAAAGTTTAGTATCCCCTGAGGATCTACTCCGCAATCAATTGCACGTCTATAAGAGACATCCATTATTTGTTCGGACATGAGAAGCCCTCCCTTTTATTCATTTCTTATCTACATTATGAATAAAAGAGAGGATTGATGCAAGCTTTTTATCGTAAAATAGCCTTGGAATATTTTAATTAGCGATAGTTGATTTTTGCTTCTTCTTGCCTACGATAGTAGCAAAGATCACAAGGACCAAGCAAATGACGTATAAAATGATGTTCATGAAGAAAGGTGAGCGTCTGTTCCATTCCGATAAGGCACCTGAAATCCAACCAAACGGTGTAGAGATGGCGATCATAATGATGTAGATCAAGGAGATGAGGCGTGAGCGCTCTTGCTTCTCAATGAAGATCGTCGTGAGGCTATCTTTTTGGGGAATGAATAGAGATGCTGCAAAGGCATCACTTAAGACATACAAGAAGAGGAATGCAGCATTACCACTTGGTGCTAAGACCAAGAACAATTGACTGATGCCATATAAAACAATACCGATGGTGAGTGGGATCTGATACGGCAAACGGTTGACCAGATGCTGAATCGTAAAGATAAAGATCAACATCACCGCAGCCCTTGCGATCGGATAGTATGCGAGCCACTCTTCTGGAACACCTAAGTTTTGTGTAGCTAATAAGGAGAAGAAGTTTCCACTGATGGTTGACGTAATGTTATGGATGGTGAGTATCGCGAGAAGTAAAAGCATCTTCTTACTATGTATGAGTTTCTTATAGATGTCTTTATAGCCACGCATTAATGACCTAATAGGCACACCCTTTGTCTCACGCATGCGAATAACACCTTGTCTGGTCTCAGTGGTTGTGAAGTGAAGGACAATAAATTTTGTGGTCATCAAGACGCACGTTGCAAACAATAAGATACGCATCGCTGGAACTAGGCCCATACGGTGTACCATAACGGCAGTTAGCGGGGCAAAGAAGACAGACATCAAGCCAGTAATCGTGATCCACGTATAAACATTTACAAGCTCACGTTCGTCCGCGTCTTCAACCAAGAGGCAATTCCACGAGTTCGATGTAATCTGCCAAAATCCATTAAAGACAGCAGCTACTAAGAACCAAGTATAATTCTGAGCAATACTCCACAGTAAGGTTGGTATCGTCCAAGCTATGGTATCGAAGATTAAAGTCGTCCAACGACGTCCTAACTTATCGTTTAAGACACCACCAAACAAAGTGGTCAACACCTGCATGACCATGCCGATACTAAGGAGCATACCAATCTGACGATCGTCTATGCCAAGTGCGTACATGTAGACGGTGAAGAAAGGTGCATATAAAGAATGAGGAATGTTCCACAACGGTTCCGTCAAAACACAGGCCTTCTGGTTACCCTGAAGACCTAGCAGTGTTTGGACCAATGGATGGGATCGAATACGATACTTCATAACTATTAAACCCTCAAATCAAACGTCATCAAAACGGATGCTTCAACTGTAATGTCATCTGGCTCTACGTTCAAGTGGAAGGCTAAGCTCTCTGCTTTGGCCATGCGCGGTATATGAACGTCTCTTGTTGGAAGTAGATCAAAATCAGCAGTTCCATAACGGATGCTATGTATATCTCCTAAAGTAACAGCAGCCTGATCTGCAATGAATAAGGCCATTTCTTTGGCATTCAAGATCGCCTTAGCAAGCGCATCTTTTCTAGCCTGTTCTGTGCTTCCAACTTGATAGCTTAGTGAAAACTCGCAGTTTGTTTGGCTGTTTGCAAGCGCTGTTAGTGCAAGGTTTAATTCATCAGTATCCCTTGAGAGGTCAAGGCTAAGTCTATTTGTAAAACGAAAGCCACTTAATACGTTCTGATGGCGCTTTTGGATGACACCATCAATCGTTTCACTAATTTCTCTACTCTCATACTCTTCGTTTACATAAAACTGATCACTCTTCAGTAAAGCTTTGGCTAAGCCTATATCGTTAAGCTCAGTTTGTAGAGCGTCTAGCATTTGAGTAGCCATCTCGATTGTCTCAAGATAGCTAGCCGCCTTATTAGATAGTGTGATGCTTAGCACCGCACGATCAGGACGAACTTTTACTAAACCTGATCCCTTTACCTCAATGTGTTTCATCTTAAACTACCTTTTAAACAACCTTCAAAACACCTGCTAAAAGCAAAATAATTAACACTGCTGCTAGCCCCAGGCGATACCACGCAAAAATGCGTAGTGGACGACGCTTCAAGAAAGCAATGAACGCCTTGACGACGACCAGTGCTACGATGAATGAAACAACGAAACCTAAGATGAGAGACCAGAGTTGTTCGTTTGAAATACCATCAAATGAGAAACGGACAAGCTTCAAACCAGATGCACCGAACATGATGGGTATGGCAAGAAAGAATGAATAATCTGCTGCTAGTGGTGTTGTAAATCCTGCTAACCAACCACCCATGATGGTGGCAGCAGATCTGGAGAAGCCAGGCCATAAGGATGCACATTGCGCAAAACCAACGATTAAGGCTTGCTTCACGCTCATATCATCCATCTGCTCTGTTTGTATTTGATTCTTCTTGATTCTTTCTTCATGTCGCTTCTCTAAAAAGAGCATAAAGAATGAACCAACGATTAGGGCTGCTGCTACAACCGGTACGGTAAATAATAGATCGTCTAAATCCAATAGTTCATAGGCAAGGCCTAAGACGACTGCAGGGATACAACCAACGACCCAAACCAGCATAAAGTGACGGCCTTCTTTTTCACCTCGGAAAAATGAAGTTAGTTTCGTCCAAATACGAGACCAAAATAAAATGACAACGGCTAAAATAGCTGCCAACTGAATGACAACAGAATACATATTATTGAATTCGTCTGCTGGCAGACCTAAAACATTTTGGCTAATGATTAAATGGCCAGTGGATGAAACAGGTAAAAACTCCGTGATTCCTTCCACGATTGCCATGATGATGTTCTTAAATATAAATAACAGGTCCATGCTTCCCTCTCAAGACTCTTTGATTTTGTTATCTTACCACAGCAGCCGTTATAAACGTATATATAGCTATGATTTCGTCGAAGTATCTCTAACTTTGAAGGATCTACTAGCGAATGCATGAATTAAAGCAAAGATGGGAATTTAAAATTAGCAATTATTATTTGTACCAAATGCATCATAATATGTTATCATTTATTTGACCTTTCTTGAACGATTAGGTTTAATAAGGGTCAAATCATGGGAGAAAGCAAAGGAGAATCATATGTTTCTGATTTTATCGAAACGCAAGCTAAATGATCTTGTCACGATGATGGAAATTGAAGCACCTCTAATCGCAAAGAAGGCTAGAGCAGGTCAATTTATCATCTTCCGTATCGACGAGCACGGTGAGCGCGTACCTCTGACAATCGCAGATACCAACGCCGAAACTGGTGCAGTGACGATCATTTTCCAAGCGGTTGGTAAAGCAACAATGCTACTTGCCGAAAAAGAACCCGGAGAGAGCATTCTTGATTTCGTAGGACCCTTAGGAAAAGCTTCAGATCTAAGCGGCTATAAGCGTGCCTGTGTAATCGGCGGTGGCGTCGGTTGTGCAATCGCTTATCCATCAGCCAAGGAATTATTCCGTCAAGGAACTGAGGTCGACATCATTGCCGGCTTTAGGAATAAGGACATCGTCATTTTGGAAGACGAAATGAAAGAAGTCGCACACAACGTCCACATCACAACTGATGACGGCTCTTATGGATATAAGGGTTTTGTCACTACTAAGTTACAAGAATTGATTGAAGCTGGCAGAGAGTATGATCTCGTCATCGCAATTGGTCCTGTACCGATGATGAAGTTTGTGGCGTCACTAACAGAGAAATATGGCATTGAAACAAAAGTTAGCCTAAACCCGATCATGATCGACGGTACCGGTATGTGCGGTGGCTGTCGCGTCAAAATCAGTGGTGAAACACGTTTTGCTTGTGTTGATGGTCCAGAATTTGATGGACACGAAGTCGACTATGACGAGCTGATGCTACGTAACGCTTCTTATAAAGTTGAAGAACAAGAAGAGTACGAGCACGCCTGTCGCATTGGCAGACCAACGAAAGCAGAGAGGTAAGTTATGGCTAAAATTAACATGAGTCAAGTAAAGACACCGATGCCAGAACAAGAACCTCTAGTTAGAAACAAGAATTTCGAAGAGGTTAGTTTCGGCTACACAGAGGATATGGCTGTTGAGGAAGCATTGCGCTGTCTTCAATGTAAGCACAAACCTTGTGTAACAGGCTGTCCTGTTAACGTACATATCCCAGAATTCATACAACTCGTCAGCGAACGCAACTTTGCTGATGCATTCCATAAGATCCAAGAGACCAATAGCCTTCCAGCTGTCTGTGGACGTGTCTGTCCTCAAGAATCACAGTGTGAAGTCCTTTGTGTCCGTGCTAAAAAAGGCGAACCTGTAGCCATTGGACGCTTAGAGCGTTTTGTTGCTGACTGGTACCGCAATAACGTAACTGAGAAACCAGCAAAGCTAGAGAACAACGGTCGTAAAGTCGCTATTATCGGTTCTGGTCCTGCAGGCCTCAGCTGTGCAGCTGATCTTGCTAAGGCTGGCTACGATGTAACGATTTTCGAAGCATTCCACACCGGTGGTGGTGTTCTCGTCTATGGTATTCCAGAGTTCCGTTTACCGAAGTCAATTGTTAAACACGAAATCGATAATCTACTCGCTATGGGCGTTAAGCTTCAAACGAACATGGTTATCGGCCGTATCTTATCCATTGATGAATTGATTGATGACATGGGCTTTGAGGCTGTCTTCATCGGTTCAGGTGCAGGTCTCCCCTCATTCCTCGGAATAGAAGGTGAAGATTACATCGGCGTATTCTCAGCAAACGAGTACTTAACCCGTGCCAACTTGATGAAAGCCTATGACAACGAGTACGATACACCAATTCGCAAATCAAAATCTGTTGCAGTTGTTGGTGGTGGTAACGTTGCGATGGATGCTGCCCGTACAGCCAAGCGCTTAGGTGCAGAAGAAGTCTACATTGTCTATCGTCGTTCATTCGAAGAGATGCCTGCAAGATTAGAAGAAGTGCATCATGCTCAAGAAGAGCAGATCATCTTCAAGAATCTTCACAATCCTACCAAGATCGTCGGTAACGATAAAGGCCAGGTTACAGGTATCGAATTGATTGAGATGGAATTGGGTGAGCCTGATGCATCTGGACGCCGCCGTCCTGTTGCCAAGCGTGGTACAAACAAAGTCTTGGATGTTGACACCGTCATCATCTCTGTTGGTACATCACCAAATCCATTACTCAAGCAAACAACTGATAATCTAGAAACAAACAAGTGGGGCTGTATTGTCGCTAAAGACAATGGTCAAACAAGCCGTGAAGGCGTCTTTGCTGGCGGAGATGCCGTAACAGGTGCAGCCACAGTAATTCTTGCCATGGGCGCAGGTAAGACTGCTGCCACAGCCATCGATGAGTACGTCAAAGCCAAGTACGAATCGGATAATTAATTTGAAATTAAGGAGATAGATTATGTTTAATTTAAAAGGACGTGTAGTAGTCGTTACTGGTGCATCCAGTGGTTTAGGTCTTCAAATGTCAGAAGGTTTTGCTAAACAAGGTGCAGATCTCGTTTTACTCGCTCGTAGAGAAGAAAAAGTAAAAGAGAATGCAGCCAAGCTCGCAAAAGAGTATGGTGTAAAGGCCATTGGTGTTAAATGTGACATCACAGATTTAGAGTCTGTTGAAGGCGCAGTCAAAGCAACATTAGACGAGTACGGTCGTATTGACGTTGTAGTCAATAACGCAGGTTCAGCACTTTGCAGCAAT
The DNA here is from genome assembly GCA_964468675.1 of uncultured Oscillospiraceae bacterium. Lineage (GTDB taxonomy): Bacteria > Bacillota > Clostridia > Saccharofermentanales > Fastidiosipilaceae > CAYXVJ01. Next base: position 1,140 of record CAYXVJ010000026.1, on the reverse strand, counting down.
GCAGAGAAAACCACAGACGAAGAGTTCGAGTTCAACATTGATGTTGACTTAACAGGTGTCTTCCGTTGCTGCCGTGAGTTCGGTAAAGTTATGATCGAGCAAAATTACGGCCGCATCATTAACATCTCATCCATGTACGGTCTTTGCGGAAACAACGAGTCCCCAGCAGTCGGTTACCACGCAGCCAAAGGTGGCGTCGTTAACTTGACACGTGCACTCGCAGCTGAGTGGGCACGTTACAACATCACCGTGAATACCATCTGCCCAGGTTACTTCGAGACAGAATTAACTGCCGAGACCTTGAAGACAGAAGCATTCTCACAATACATGCAACGTACAGTGCCACTAGGCCGTTACGGTAATGCAGGTGAGCTCAACGCAGCAGCAATCTTCCTCGCATCCGACGAAGCAAGCTACGTCACAGGCGTTGCACTTCCAGTTGATGGTGGTTACACAGCCGTGTAATCATAATTATGTATACAATCAACCTTGCATAGCAAGTTCGATTGACCCTCCCATGGGTGCCCCCAATACGAAATGTGATTTTGTATTGGGGGTATTTTCATCCTCTTAAGATGGCAAATTCCTAAATGATAGAACAAGAAAATACCGAGAGCTTTTCACCATAGTAAAAACTCTCGGTACTATTGATTCTCTATAAGATATATCTCTTTACTTGTAGTCTGCACCTAAAGTGATATCGCCGTCTAAACTTAGGGTAGATTCCTTCTTCTCATAGAACCTTGGCATAGAATCTTGCATGCCTTTCATGGTGTAGAATAAATCGTCTGTCTGTATGGGTAAATCGACTGTTCTTCTCTCGGCACCAGCTTTATATATAGCCGTGATGAGTTCAATGGTGTTCCTGCCTTGTATGCCATCAATTAAAGGCCTTGTGCCTTCTTCAATTGCTCGCATCACATCGTCAATTTCGCCACGATGTCCCTCGTACTCTAAAGTTTCTTGTGACTCGAAAGTACGGGTCAATTCTGCTTCTAGTTCCAGGTCATTTTCTGCTAAGGGGAAGGCATTTCCTGCAGGTAGGTGTGCCACAACTTTCCATGGTACCGAGATTCTAGCTTTTTCAGCTTGGAATATGAGTTGTTGCTCTTCTCCATGGTGTATTACAGAACTTGTTAC
>CAYXVJ010000025.1:2716-17854 GCA_964468675.1 uncultured Oscillospiraceae bacterium | reverse complement strand
ATCGTTAACACCTTCAGTGCTTTCTGGCCACTCAACGTTTAATGTGAATGTCTTATCTGAAGCGTCATCGAACTTTAGGACATAGTCATAGGTGTATTGGTTAGCTTCATTCCACTCTATAAGATCATCTCCATCATATAATGTGAAGACTAATGGATCGATCATTTCATTTGTTGCTGGATTTCTTGTTACATCCAAGCTGATGGTGACACGCATGTCTGTCTCAGTTGTCTGACCATCTTTTTGGTTACTGACAGTGAATACAATGTCATGATCTTCGCCTGGAGCGATTTTTGTATTAGCATCAAAACTGTCAGTCTTTTCAGCATCTAAAACAAATGCTTTAGCAATAAGGGTGTCCTCTTCAAGGTCGACCGATGTGTTGTATGCAGCTAGGGTACCGGAAATGACGGATGTGGCCATGGTTAATACGAGGCCTGCTACGAGTAATGCTCTTTTCATGTGATTGATCCTCCTTCAGGAATGTACATGTTCTTGTGTAAGACCTTTTTTACTAAAAAGGCATAAAAAAACGCCGCGACACCATTGTGTGTCTCAGCGGTAACTGGCTGTCATGATCCAAACAAAGGGAAATCTGGATAGTAGACCCTATAGCTTTGCGTCACAGTCTTTCGACTGCTTTGCCTTTCACAAGTTTCTAATGCATATGATATACGTTGTTACTTGAGCTGTCAACAGTAAATAGGGTGAAAATATGTTACAGTTTTTAACGAAATTGAAATTTGCGAGTGCTTTTTTTAGCAAATGTCACAGATGTTGAGATGCTTAACGAGAGTCGTTATACACGAAATAAAATTAATTTGAATAATTTTAAGATGTTTATGCTTGAATTTGAGTAGAACATGCGAGAATTTTGTATAGGGATGTATAGTCCATTTGGGCCAAGACTTTAGAACTGATTGATGCAATAGGATCAATTAAAATGTTGCGGTTTTGAAACTTTATTCTGCAAGGCTTCCTTTCAGCCATGCATCCCCTCGTCTACGGAGGTTATATGCAAGAGCTCTCAAGAAGACATCGATGTAAGCGATGACCCATAGTGCACGTAGATCTAGTTTTAAAATCATCAATGCGATGTATGCTAATGTGACACGTAAAACGATAAAGCCAATTGAGATGACAGACGGTACATTGGCATCACCAGCAGCTCTTAATCCTGCTGGTACCTGGTAAGAACCAGCCCAGGTAAAGGTCATACAAAGGATGTAGGAGATAACAAGTGGTGTTGCTATACCTATGGCTGCCTGGTCACTAGAGTACAGCCCCACAAAGAACCTTGCGCCTGGTACATAGATTAAGCATGATATAGCAAAGGCAAAGATGGCAATCGATTGGAGCATAGCAAGCTCTTTTCTAGCCCGTTCAGTTTCTCCCTCGCCAACACTACGTCCAATAATTGTAGATGTTATGGTTGCAATTGCTTGGGCTGGGGCACAGATTAAGAAGGCAACAGAGTTCACAATGCTATTGGCTGCAATTTCGACGGTAGATAAGGTAACAATGAAAGTCTGAATAATTAGAAAACCAAAGTTTAAGATAATCTGTTCGACACCAGCTGGTAAACCAATCTTAAAGATGCCGCCTAGTATACGACGTTCAAAACGAAAGTCAGTAGCAAAGTTTAAGCGTATGGCACGTCTTCCTCTAAATAAGACCATCATGACCAGGGCTAGGCCTGAGACTTGAGAAATTAACAGGGATATCGCAGAACCCCTGACACCAAAGCTTTGTGTTTGCAAGCTGAATTCGCCGATCCGAATATCCATGCCGTACATCAGGACATAAGTAAAAAACATATGGATGAGGTTCATCACAATAGAAATCTTCATGGGTGTCTTCACATCACCTGCACCTCTTAAGATGCCGAATGCCATTAGGTTTATGGCATAAGGGATGTAATAGAAAAGAACAACATTAAAGTATTCCTTTGAATATTGGAGGACTAGAGGGTCACTTGCACCGAATAAGGATTGAATAATAGGGCCTCTGAATATAAAGATAATGATGGATACAGCAAGCGATAAGAAAAAAGATAGGCTAATGCCTAAGGCTGCCATTTGATTCAAGCGATCTCGTTGACCTCGACCCATGAATTGAGCACATAGGACGGTACCACCAACGGATAAAGCAATAAAAAAAGCAGCGATCATATTGAGGAAGGCGCCAACGCTACCGATAGCAGAAATTTCTTCTGTACCGAGCCTTGAAATCATAATCGTATTAACGCCAGCGATGGCTGCGACAAAATACGCTTCGATTAATATTGGAATAAGAAGCGGCAGGATGTCTTTAAAAAACGAGAAGATATCCCTTAGCTTTTTCCTCATACATGAATCCTCCAGAAAAACGTTCAAGCCCATCATAGCATCTAGAGGGCTTGAATGGAGCATTCATAAAAAGTTTGATCAGAATGTCAGTGCACCACTGGCTTCTTTGATCTCGTCACTGGGTAAATCATTTAATTCACTATAGTAATAGAAGAATTCTGCAGCTAAACCTGCATCCTCTGTCCCTCGCTTCATCTCCATCACATCATAAAGGATACGCATGGCTTCTGTATCTTCTATATAACGATACATGCCTGTGCCCCAGGCAGCCTTTTCTGGAACATTGTTGTTCTTATGGTACTTCCAGTAGGGCATGCGTTTGGCTTCTTTAGGTGTTAGATTGATGCGATACATCGGGTGAGCCATAATCTTACTGTAGTCATCAAAACTGTCCATGGCTTCGTCGATTAAAAATAAAGCAAAGATCACTCGATCTGCTTCTGTTTCGCCTTCTTGTCTGGTGGTTAAAATACCTAGTTTGCCACCAACATCAGTGCGAAGACTAGATGGTCCAGATGTGGAACTGGATTTTGCAAGTAATCCTGTTTGGACTTCCCAATCGCGTAAAATACAGCTTTCGCAGGGTAGTAGGCCTTTTTCCCAGGCGGATACTACTTTGTCGTAAGCAAGCTTTCCAGCGAGATAGTCACTGCAATAGTGAGACGATTTTTTACAACTATTGACTGAGGATTTTTTGATGTTATACAAGATTAAATCTGGACTACAAGGACCATAAAAGCCTAAACGCTCTGCAGATTGTCCCCCATCGCAATAGGTGCACTTAAAGGCAAGATTAGCGACACTTGCTACATCAATAGCTGAAGCTCTTTTGCTTCGTCTTGTATTTAGATTTAAGTGCTTTGTTCCTGCTCGCTTTAAGTTTGTAGCTCGATCGTAATCACCGAGGTGTAAAAAGCCAGGTTTGTTCTCATCAGCGCTCTTCTTAGATGACATCTCATCCACTTTTAATAGAGCACGTTCTTGCTTTACTTTATCTTCAAAGACTAAAAAACGTGCAAACGCATGAGGGTATAAAAATTCCTTCACACCGCAATCGAACTTGATGCGTATGTAGGGATCTTGGTGGTGGAAGATTAAACCACGACCGAATGTATGGTGTATGACGCCAAGACCGATTAGATTCATAGAGTATCCTCCTGATCCATCACTTCGTGGGCCTGTGTACTGTCTACATCATAACAATTCGTTCGTGGAATGACAATTATTTTATGCCAAGTTGCTTACCTACAGAAGCAGAATAGATAACAAACTCATCTTCACCATCTAAACCTAACAGCTCATCAGCCTTTGCCTGATCGAAGGCAGCCATAACGCAGCAGCCAGCTTGAATGGATTCAGCAGCCAAATAAAGGTTTTGACCTATATGTCCTGCATCCAAAGCAATGACCTTCCAAGAGGCTTGGGCGTAGCGCCATTCGGTACGGTAAGGTATGGTAGACCAAAAGAAGGTAACAGGTGCTTTGCCTGGGAAGCCTTGACCTAAAGAGGCGCGATCAATTGAGTCTGATAAATCTTCGGGAGATTCAAGTTTTAAAAGAGCGTGTTCAATTGGCAAGTAGCGATAGAGTCCTTCTTCAATGCCATCTACATTCAAGATGGCTAGATAGGTTTCAATGCTATGGCGATTACCAGCTGAGGGGACCGTTCGCATGATGCGTCCGCTAGCTGTAGATAGTCTTACGCCAGCGACTGACCAAAGAAGGTAGCTAAGCTCTTCTTGTGTTAAGGATTTATTTGAGAAGGCGCGCCTGCTCATTCGGTTTTGAATGGCATCTCGAACACTTAGATCCTGACCTAGATTGCTACTGTCCACTGAAGGTAACTCAATGATGCTGGCATGTTCGGGTACATATTTTTGCACTGGTGGCATAGGTATCCCTAAGTTCTGGTCTGTGAACTCAAAATAAATTTCTTGGCGAATATAATCCTTTAAATAGTATCTGAGAAAGCGAATATCATCTTTATTTCGTGGATCTCTCATAGTGACCTCCAAGCGCCTAATCTATTTACATCTATATACAATGAACTATTGTGTCACATAATATACCATAAAAAAAGAACTAGACTAAATCTTTGATTCAAGGCACAATGAAACAAATGTATTTTCGGTTTGGAGGCAGATATGGAACAACATCAACTGAAGATTGCCCATATGGCGGATTTGCATCTGGGAAGTTTATTCAAAACACTCCCAGATACGCTTCAAGATCGCCTGAAGGAAGAACAAAGGCAATACCTAAGTCGTTTTGCTAAAGCTTGTATGGAAGAAGAAGTTGACCTGATCCTACTTGCTGGTGACATCTTCGATCGTCCAGATCCAGAGCCTATTTGGATAACACGCTTCCTTCAAATGTTAGAGCAAGTTAAGCCTATTCCTGTCTACATCGTTCCTGGTAACCATGACCCATACTATAAAGGATCGATCTGGGATCGTCTCGATTGGCCAGAGCATGTATCTGTATTTAAAGCTGCCACAACATTCGTGAATGAATCATTAAAACTACTGGTATCAGGTAGTCCCTTTACCAGTGTTAGTGCAGGACAAACGGTAGAAGAAGTAGAAGAGTCGACCATAAGTCATAGTGAAGAGTGGATACGTATCCATATGCTTCACGGAGATTTAGTGGCAGGACAAGTATCTGCATCCCTCTATAACCCTATACAAGAAAGAGACCCACGTTTTGACCACTACGACTACATCGCTTTAGGTCATGTGCATCTAGCACGTGTGTTGGAGAGACAAAACAGTAGGAAGACAGTCATCAGGTATCCTGGTTGTCCCCAAGGAAGGGCTTTTGATGAGCTTGGCGATAAAGGCTTTTATCTCCAAACGATCACGAGGGAAAAAGATTACTCAGGTAGATGGCAAACTAGCCACTATGCAAGCTTTCGTTCATTAGGAGCAATCTGCTTTCAAATCGATCGATTGGACATCAGCAGTGCCAAAGACTTTGCCTCTTTAAACGGCCTCCTCATTGACTACGTTCAAACCTTTCAAGAAGAGATACGAAGTAAACGCTGTATACGCCTGATTCTAGAAGGCCGAGTTGCGAGAGACCTAGTGATCGACACGAAGAGCCTTGAAGATCTCTTAGCCCACTATGACTTTGCTCATGTAGAAATTCAAGATGAGACATTGCCGCGCTGGCCTTTAGAGAAGCTCCGCCAAGAGAGCGGCTTCTTTGGTGTCCTTGTAAGAGACGTTGATCAGGAGATAGAGACGATCAATAGAAATAGAGCTAGTGAAGAAGATAAGAGTCTGGCAAAAGCATTACTAGAAGAAGCATTAAACTTGGTACTAACAGTAGGGGAGGCAGGCAGTGAAGATTGATCTTATTCATATCGATGGATTCGGCAAGTTAGTCAATATGGATTGGCGTCCAGAGCTTGGATTTAATTTGATTTATGGAGACAATGAAGCTGGTAAAAGTACATTACTTGCCTTCATTCGTGCCATGCTCTACGGGCTAAGTCCAAGAAGAAATCAAGACCTATTACAAGACTCAAGACGCAGGTACATGCCATGGGATACACGGGCTAGCTATGGTGGTAGCTTGGTACTAGAGGTCAATGGCGTCAAATATAGAATAAATCGTACCTTTGGTAAGATTAAGTCTCAAGATGTGATGCAGTTTATGAATGAGGTCACGAATACAGCAATATCTTTAGCGAAGGATATAGAGCCTGGTGACTACCTCTTTCATATGAGTGAAGATGAGTTTGCCAACACGGTATTTGTAGCCCAGATGCAGACCGTGCTAGGTGCCAATGACGATATCTCACAAAAGCTGGTACAACTATCTAGTGGAACTGGTCCTAGAGTATCCCCTCAAGAGATGCTCGCAGAATTAAAGAAGATACGGTCGAACTATCAAAAGAATAGTGATCAGAGTCAAGACCGTATTTTGCTACGTAAGATTGATGCGGCTAAAGAAGCCTTAGAGGAAGCTAGGGAAGATGAGCTTGCTCGCATTCGGGTCAGGCTTGATATTGAGGGCTTAGATGAAGCCTTAAAAGAAAACAGAGAGCTAACTGAAGAAGTCAGGCGTGGCCAAGAGACAGCTAGCAAAGAACGCCTACAAGCAGATCTACTTAAGGCTCAAGCTTTCTATAAGGATGCTGCAGATATAGAAACAGGACTTTTAAAGCTAGAGCAAGACTTAGGCGAAAAACCCTGGCTAGAACAAGAAGAGGTCTCTAGTATCGAGCAACTGTTTACTAAGTGGCAAAGCTTAGACGATCAGCTTCGTTTGCTAAAAAGGAGAAGAGACGATTTAGATAAAGAGTTAAGTAGCTACAAAGCATTGGAAACTTTGGAAGCAGAGTTAAACGAATTAGAACAAATCAATACAAGATTAGATGCACTTGAAACTCATGAGAGAGAACTTTTAAGTGCAGAGCGTGATGAATCAGATTTGTTTCTTGCGGCTCGCCAAAAGATGCGTGATAGATTGACCGAGCTCACGTATCAAAACTCAACTGCAAAAACTGAACTTAAGCGATTGGAAAATAGTCGAAATGAGAAAGAGAAAAGTTTTAAACAGTCTCAAGATCGACTTATCGAGGCTCAAAACAGTCGTTTAAAGTCGCATGAAGAAGAGATACAAAGAGCTTTTGAACTTGTAGAGATAGAAGCCAAGGCATTGGAGCAAAAGAAAAAACAGATCGAAACCCAAGCGTCTAGACAAGCTGGGAGACAGACGAAGCTCTTAAGCTTAAAGGAAGAACAGCGTCAGATCGATTCGCGCTATCAAGATGAAGCAAAAGAACTTGAACGCTTGAAAGCAACATCGAAGACCGTTACACCTGCAAGCAAAATTGCGGGTATGCCTTACTTCTTGCTGGGTGGTATCTTACTCATTGCAGCACTGATTGCTTTAGCCTTTGCTATACCTACAAGTAATGCGCCAGTCATAGTTGTTGGTGCAATACTTGCTATAGTAAGTCTTCTTGTTCTCTTGTTTGCCAATAAGAAACGCCAAGAACCAATTAGTGAGACTTCACCTGATTTGTTGCTTCAAATGAAAGCGGAACTTCTATCTGAAATAGAAAGCCATCAAGAGCGTCTTCGTGCGTCCATCTTAGAAGAGCAATCCGATTTAGATAGCATCACTGCAGAATTAGAAGAAAATACCTTAGACTTGGCAGATCTAGAAAAGGCACTTCAGGATGCAAAAGAAAAGACTTTGACACTTAAAGAACAAGATGAATCTTCTTTATTCGCAGATCTTTTAGAAGAAAAGAAAAACTTAGAGCTAAAGCATCTAGAAGATATACAGCTAGATGAAGCAGCATTAAATGCCTTACAAGACACTATAGAAGAGACCAGTAAAGACATTGCAAACTTGGGACTAGAGATTGAAAAGAAGCAGTTTTTAAGATCTGAAGCATTAAACGAAAAGTTTCAGTTGGCAGAAAAAGAGGGAGAGGCTTTGGCTCTTGCTCTTAGCAAGATGGAGCTTTCAGATAAAAAGGAATTAGGAGACAAAATCGATCTGCTCTCTAAAGCTGAAAGTGCAAGACGAACTTTAGATACTCAATTAAAAGAGGCGATCAAGGATTTTGAAGCAACAGAGATTCAACTAAAAACTATTCAGGAACACTTAGGCACAGCCTTAGAACCACATCTTCATTTAAGTGATTTAGAGGATAGTCAAGCAAGGTTCATGAAGCTGAAGAAGACGCTATCGCTTCATAGTGAACAGACGAAAACAAGGGAGATGCTGCTCGAGCGGGCTGTGCAGGCTGCTGGAGGTAAATCCGTGGACGATATTCCAAAGGCTTTATCTGATATTGAAGCATGGTTCAAGGCTAATACAAAAGCGGTGGAGGCTTACCATGAATTTGGTGAAGAGGCTTTAATTGACCAAGCTATTGATCTAGAGCATATGAAGCAAGGCTTGTTGGAGCAACGAGGATCCAAGCAAAAAACCTTAGAGTTGTTGGAGCAAAACTTCGTTATGCCACCTGATTTAGAACGTGAGATCACTGTTCTGGAAGAAGAATACAAAGCTTTAATGTTTCAAGTTGAAGCCATCGATAAAGCAAGTCAGTTGATTAGGAACAGTGATGAGGAGATGAGGCGTTTCTTCGGTCCCATGATCGACGAGAAGACAAAGCAATACCTTGAACGCTTAACTGGACAGACAAGATCACAGTTAAAGGTATCCAATGATTTTAAGGTGGAGCTATCCGATGAAGATAGCCTCTTACACGAAAAGGATTACTTCAGTGAAGGAAAGATCGATCAGATGTACCTTGCTTTGAGGCTTGCCATCGGTGAGTCCATCTACGATAGGGATTTAACCTTACCTTTCTTCTACGATGATGTCTTAGTGTCCTATGATACAAGCAGAGCTAAAAACACACTTGAATTTCTATATGAACATTGTAAGGAACAAGATAGACAAGTTTTCTTTGTCACTTGTCACGAGCACATTAAAGCCTATGTGGAGGAGCAATTTGAATTAGATGCTTATCACTTGGGTATTGTCGAGAAAGATCCGTTATACTAATACACGCACGAGACAATTAAGTCTGGCAAGTAGAGCTTAAAATTAGGAGGTCACCATGATCCGAATAGGTATGTTAAGTAAATGGCATGTGCACGCACAAGACTATGCAGCACAGGTCAAAGATAGTGGTAAAGCAAAAATTGTTGCAGTATGGGACGATAATGTGAGTCGTGGTCAAGATTGGGCTAATGAACTTGGTGTTGATTTTGTAGCAGACTTAGATGCGTTTCTAAAACGAGACGACATCGATGCAGTCATCTGCGATACGGCTACTACCATGCACACCGAGGTCCTAGTCAAGGCTGCACAAGCAGGGAAGCATATATTCACAGAAAAAGTATTGGCAACAACAGTAGAAGATTGTATCACCATTGCAAACAGCATACGTGAAGCAAACGTTCAATTTGCAATTTCTTTCCCCCAATTAGTCTTCCCAGATGTTCAGGTGGCAAGAACACTCTTACAGAATAATGAATTGGGTGACGTATCAAATTTCCGTATGCGTAACGCACATGCAGGTCTCTTACAAGGTTGGTTACCAGATTACTGGATGAATGTAGATGAAGCAGGCGGTGGTGCATTAATGGACTTGGGTGCACATCCTGTGTACCTTGCGAATGCATTCTTTGGCGAGCCCAAGCGTGTCTCTGCTGTTATGTCTGCTCCTTTAAACGGAACAGATCCTAAGGCAGATGAGGCAGCCACTGTACTCGTTGAGTATGAAGGTGGTAAGGCTGCAGTCTTGGAGACCAGTTTGATTTCCTGGAATTCACCTCGAATTCTAGAACTTTACGGTACAGAAGGAAGCTACCTCTCGATCAATGGTGAGGTGGACTTGAATCTGAAGACCTATGATGCAAGCGACTACCGTCGTATTGAATTACCAGAGCGCGATACTATGCCACTAGATCTCTTCTTTGAAGCGATTGAAACGGGCACTAGAGTAAGTGATGACTTTGGTCTTGATGCTGCTATCAACTTAACAAAGGTTATGGTTGCAGCTTATCAATCGGTTGAAGAAGGACGCTTTATTGAACTTTAATCGATGACCGTAAACTTGTAAACTAAACCGTATTGAAACAGAAAACCCACTCAAGTTCTTTCCTGAGTGGGCTTTTCTTTAGCTTGCTGTTTCTATGCTGATCGGATCGTCGTGCTCGTACTGACCTGCGAGGTTTTGTAGCCATGTTCGTTTTCGTAAGAGCGTGACTGAGAATATAATCTTGATGATGTCGGTGCATTGGCCTGCGATATAGACGTAAGGTGCAGGTAAATCCGTTAAATAGGTAATCGCTGCGACAATGGGTAAGTTGATCAAGACCATGTAACCTGAGTCTAAAATCAACGTTCGCTTCATGTCTCCACCTGCTCTTAAGATAAAGTAGATTTCGGTATTCACCATATAGACCCATAAGAAGAAAGATTGGATGCGAATGAAGGTCGCCGCCATATTCTGGATCTCACTTTCAACGGCATAAAGTTTTGGTGTGACCCAAGATAAAGCGAACATAATCAAGCCGAAGGCAACGGCCATGGCAATGCTAAAGCGAAGTATGCTGTACGCATTGGTCTCGGCTTCATCTAGTTCGTTTCGTCCAAGTGGTTGTGAGACAAAGACTGTCGTTGCTGCAGCCATACCACCAAATAAGACAAAGAAGAGATCGGCAGTGGTACCAGCCATGGAGATGGCAGTTTGAACATCAGGGCCTCTTGTGCCATAGAATTTGAAGAGTAGTGCCAAACCAAAGGAGTAGCCAATTTCATTGACCATCAAGGGGAAACTCTTCTTTGTAATGGCGATGGAAAGCTTAGCTGGAATCTTGAACATATCCTTGAAGCTTGAGCGGAAGGCGAACTTGGAACGATGCACGGCGATAATGACGAGTACTAGTTCAACTAAACGAGCAATGAGTGTACCTAAAGCTGCGCCTTGGATGCCGAGTTCAGGAAAACCGAAATAACCAAAAATTAATAGATAGTTGAATAAAGCATTGGTGAAGACTGTAACGATGCTGATGCTTAAGGGTAGCTTGGTTTCTCCTACGGCACGCATGGCATTCATCGTGGCGACACTGATTGCCTGAGGAATAAATGTGAGAGCTGCAATATAAATGTATTGCATAGCTGCATCGGTTAACTGTGGATCTTTATTAAAGAAATGAATGATGGACTTAGGTATGACGAAGGCTCCAATTACAAAAGGCATCAAAGTGAGTAAGGATGCGATGACCGAGTAACGATAAGATTCCTTCATCGCCTTCTGGTTATCCGAGCCATAGAATTGGGCTACGAAAATGGACGCTGCAGTACTGATGCCCATCATGGCGAAGGAGGCAATCATAAAGAAGCGGTTGACAGTGGCAACACCACTGATTGCGTAATTACCCAATTGGCCTATCATTAAATTATCTAGTAAGTTGACCATGCTGGTGATGAGTTGCTGTAGCATCATGGGGACAGCAATGAGTAAGAGTTGGCGCACAAATGTTGGCCCACCGAATAGAGACTTCTTTTGCATCTAATATCCTCTTAGTTTCTGAATCTGATAGCTTAATCGTACATGAGAATGGGAAGAAATCAAGAGGCTAGAAGTTTATGGCTTTCGTATCTTACGGCTTTACAAAATCAGGATCTTAGGGTATAATAAAGGCTGTTAATGATATTGATTATTAATAAGCTGAGTAATTTCATCTATTGAAAATCTATCATTTATGTTATCTTTATTAAGCAAGCTATCTTCTAACACCTGAGCTGCAGTAAGCTTGCTGCAAGACTCATTCAGAAGATCATATTTATCTAAAAGGAGATATTGTCATGAGCAAACTGAACGTATACCTATCGAATATTTTTGTATTCAACCAGAAGCTTCATAACCTACACTGGAACGTTACTGGAACAAACTTTAAAGCTGTCCACGAGTATCTAGAAGAGATCTACGACGGTCAGTTCGAGAAGTTAGATGAAGTGGCTGAGTACATTCGCTTCATTGGTGAGCGTCCACTAGCACAGATTAATGAATACCTCGAGCATGCAACCATCAAGGAGATTCCTGGTGACCGCGATTATCCAATCAAAGAAACATTAGAAATCACATTGGCTGACTTAGAGTTGATGCGTGATCTTGCAAAAGAAGTTCGCGAGGAAGAAGACGAAGATGATAACTTCGAAATCGTCAATCTTCTAGAAGATCACATTGCTGAGTACAGCAAGCAGATCTGGTTTGTAAAATCCATGCTTGCATAAGTCTAAAGACTTACCAAACAGATTAAATTTAGTCGCTCCTAGCTTAAAAACTAGGAGCGATACTTTTTATCCAGCAATGATTAATACGAGGTTTTGCTTAGGGTTTTACTTAATAAATCTTCATGTTTGACATTTAGTGCCCTTAGGTTGTAAAATAGGCGTTGCGCCACAATTGAATCATGGAGAGATGGCAGAGCTGGCTGAATGCACCGGTCTTGAAAACCGGCGAAGGTTAACGCCTTCCGAGGGTTCAAATCCCTCTCTCTCCGCCACAATTTGTCCGAAAAGTCCGATTTTGATCGGGCTTTTCGCCATTTTAAGAGTGAATTGAGCCTATATTTGAAAGTTTTCCCCACTGACAATTATTTGAATGCGGGTCACTTGTTTTTATAACTGACTTTAGCTAGACATCCATTTGGTACATTCTTAAATAAAAGCCTTCCAATAGTGATAGCCATATTAGGTATCGTTGCTAACTCATTATTTTGGCTTCGGTATAGACAGTTGAATCGCATAGAGCCAAATGCGATATTGGCCGTTCAAAGCCGCTTGTATCGTGTGAAAACACTAGTTGACCTGTGTGTAAGTTTAGCTTTACTGACCGTTGTTTTAGCACCAGATTCAAAGTTCTCATTGTACATGGACATTGCAGGATCGATCGTTGTAGCGATCTATATGTTTATAAATGGTATACAAACGATCTTGGGTAAGAATATTACAAAAAACTACAAAGAGGATGCTAGACGAGAGACTCGACAGATTTAGATCTCTAAAATTATCCATTTAAGTTCAAAGTAAAACCGCTGAGCATATTGTTTTTACTCAGCGGTTTTGAAATTAGAATTTCCAGCTTATTGTTTAGGCATTTACTTCAGACATCTCGATATCGTATTGGAGTGCATCCTTTTTAGCCAAACCATTTTTGTGTAGAATCAAGACACCGCCTAAGAGGGCAGCTTGAGAGACGATGTTTACACTTTGGGCAATCCAGTGCATTGAAGACGAGTCATCGAATTGAGAGGATAGATAGCCCATGCCAAGCATGGACATAAAGGCTAAGATAAATAAAATGGCTGCTGTATTTTGCTTCATGCGTCTTGCCATAGCAAAGAGGCACCACTGAGTACCTGCACAGCCAATGATTTGAATGATGACGAAGATGAAGTTGCTGGTGAGTATGGGTACAACGCCTAGCGTAACCATCTTCTCTTTTCTAGCTTCACGATTGTATTTTGTAAACATACCGAGTAGTGACAAGAAGACTAGAAGAAAACCTGGTGCTTGCATAGGGAAGAAGGCGATATCTAGAGCTTTAAAATCGCACACACCACAAGCATAAAGAATCTTCCAACCTGCCTTATAGATGCCGCTAATGAGGACCAAAATGGATCCTGAAGCGAGCAAGGCATACGCACCTTTGACCATTTTGTTGTAGAGATCTCTTTGTAGTATCACTGCCGCAATAAAGAAGAGTGCTACGGGAATGAAATCTACTAAACCCATTGTAATGGTAATGCCGTCCATAGTAATAAACCTCTCTTACATCACTTAATGAAATCAAATTCTTGTAAGGAATAAAGGGGTAGGAGGGGTAGAATCAAAGGTGTATCCTTTATATAGTTTTGATATCCAAGATCTTCGCCATAGTTTTTGTTTTGGCGTGCTTCAATACGTTTGGCGCCACTGAACATGACGTATAGCAAGAGTAGATAGCCTAAAATTGCAACGATCCATTGTACGATGCCGCGAAGTGCTCCAAAGCCAGAGAGGAAGACGCCTGTCCAAAACAAGACTTCACCAAAATAGTTTGGACAACGTACATACTGATACAGGCCTGTATCGCAAAAACGCTTTGGATTTATCTTCTTAGCCATCGACTTTTGATGGTCAGCTACGGTTTCGATGATGAGGGCTAGTGCCATGATGAAGACCGAGATGATTGGCATTATGCTTGACGTACGGTTTGCATCCAAGCGATAGAGAACAGGTGAGACTTGTGCGGTATACATCAATGAACAGGCAAGCCAGATAGCTACTTTAACAAATACAGGCATCTTCTTATCGCCACCTGAAGCCTGTTTTAGTGTTTTCCTATAGGCAGCATTCTTGATCTCTCTAAATAGTAGAAAACCACTTAAACGTAAACCGTATAAGATGAGTAGAGCATTTAGGAGAATCAAGGGGAGCTTTATACTGCTGCTATAGAGGATTAAGAGTGTCACACCGCTGCCGGCTATAGATAAGCCATAACCGACGGACATGAAATAAACAAAGTTATAAAAGCCGATGGCTGATAAAACTAGGCATACAATAAAGATAATAAGCATGTGAAAAGGGAATGCGAGACTAAAAGCTTCCATAACAGTCATGAGCTTACACCTCCATGGTAGTGTTCTTCGACATAGTCGTTGACGTAGTCTTTAAAACTTAGCTTTCCATATTTATGTTCACCTACAAGGTCATTTGTTAAAGTCCACTTTGAAAATCGGATGATGGGTTCTTTGCCATTCTTGCGGAGCTTGTTGACGAATGCGAGTGCTGAGAATACGAATACTGGTGCTCTCTTAATATCAGGTGTTTTACCAGCTGCTTCAAAGAAAAGTTTTGCTATCTCTTCATAGCTATAGCTTTCGTGTCCACCTACATCGTATGTTTCGTTGTCGTCATCTAAATGTTCTAAGATGAAATCTGCAAGATCTGTTGTATCGATGACATTGGCGTAAACATGCTTATCACCTAATAGGGTCACAGAGCCTTTCTTGACCATGGGCATGAAGATTTTAGCGATGTCGTAAAAATAACCAGTTGGCCTAAATATCAAATAGCTAAGCCCAGATTTCTTCAAATCCTCTTCGAATAGTGCTTTCGCGTGAATCATGGGGACTGTTCGATCGGAGTCAGCCTTAATGACGGATAGGTAAGCGAACTTTTTAACGCCTGCACGCTTGGCTTCGTTTAATAAATTCACATTCCCATCGTAATCGATTTGATAGTTCGTAACAGTGGCAGAT
>CAYXVJ010000025.1:0-2706 GCA_964468675.1 uncultured Oscillospiraceae bacterium | reverse complement strand
TCAAATGAGCAATCAGCCTGCCAGGAGTAGCAATGACGATATCCACACCATCACAGATGCCTTTTAAGGTTTCAGGCAAGGTGACATCGATCCTTTTGACCTCTAGGTCACCTTCAAGTTCCGGCACCTCATCTATTACAAGGTCTGCTGCAATGACAGTGTGCCCTTCTCTAAGTAGTGCCTTTAATATGTCACGGCCAAGGTTGCCAAAGGCTCCAGCTAATAAAATCTTCATGACTCGATCCTCCTGTTCATCTCCAAGGATTATTAGTGGTCGTTCATTCGATTGTTTGGAGATATCTACTATGTTATTTAGATCGTAAAATACCTATAAATAAATGTCAATAAATAAAGATAGCTGTTTAACTATCTTTATAGCAGGATTTTAAGTTAAGCAAAGATTGCATCTTGTAGTATATATTTTTCTCTTTGCTATAGCTCTTGCATTCTTTTATATCCTCTTATCTTGCGGTAGCCAATGCTTGGAATAGGTGAGAAGAAGATGTCGCTTATGGATAATTGATCTATGGATTTTACTTAGGGATCGCAAGATATGCTTAGGAGTTGACAAGTTTTGCTCAAAAATAGCAATAAAATGATAGAGATTAAGATGAACTGATGTGGCAATAAAATCCGCTCATTGCTAGAATGAATGTACAAAAGATAAAGGGGATTTACCACATGATGAGACAGGTACGTGAGTTGAAAGAGGGTTGGTCCTTTGCCTTTGAATCCAAAGGGCAAAAGGAACTGTTTAATCCTGTAATGCTCCCGCATGACTGGGCAGTGGAGGGACCATATAATCAGGCGATGGATCAAGGTGAACCGCAAGGTTTCTTCGATCGCTTCGGTATCGGCTGGTATCGCTATGAACTCGATATGAAAACGATTGATGAAGAGCGACTCTACATCTTAGAGTTTGGCGGTATCTTCGAAGATTCTACTGTTTTTCTAAACGGTGTTGAACTTGGTGGCAGAAAATATGGTTATAGCCCATTTCGAGTTGAACTTAACCAGGCTTTAAAGCTAGGTTCAAATGAGATACTTGTACGTGTGGATAACACAAAATCACCTGTGGACAGATGGTACAGTGGCTGTGGCATCTATCGATCGGTTTACTTTTTGGACTTACCTAAAGCGCATCTAGATCCATGGGAAGTAGTAATCTTGCAAAAGATAGACGGCAAAGATGCAACTGTTGAACTCATAACCCCTTACGATGTCATGCTTCAGTTAGAAGTGTACGATGAAGGTAAAAAACTTGGGTCTGCAAGTGGCCAAGGTAATCTTAGCCTAGAGCTAAAAGATCTATCGCTTTGGTCTGCAAAGTCGCCTAAGCTCTATGACTTTGTGATCTCAAGCTTAGATGGCGATCAGGTGATCGATCAGATCCAAAAGCGTATCGGCTTTAGAGCGGTAGATATTTCTGTAGACGGCTTATTCGTGAATGGCGTCCAAACAAAACTACAAGGTGTCTGCTTGCATCAAGATGTAGGGATTGCTGGTAATGCATCGACTAAAGAGATCTGGCAAGAGCGTCTCCTTAAATTAAAGGAGATGGGTGTCAACGCCATTCGTCCATCACATCACTTATTCCCTGATTTCTTCTTGGATCTCTGTGATGAGATGGGCTTTTATGTCTATGAAGAACCCTTTGATAAGTGGACTGCTGGCTACTATGGCCGCTACTTTGATACAGAATGGGAACGTGACCTTGAAGTGATGGTAAAGCGTGACCGCAATAGACCTTCGATTATCATATGGGGTGTAGGTAATGAAGTAGAACACCAAGGACAAGCGTCCATGCTTGAGATTCTAGCGATGCTTACAAAAAAGGTGAAGTCGTTGGATTCAAGGCCTGTTAGCTATGCGATGAACCCTCACTTTAAAGAAAGACAAGATGTGGACTTATCTGAGATCGAGGATATCCAAAAGTTTGTCGATGAAGTCGATGAGTATGAGATCTACGATAACGAGGAGCGGATTAGACGCATTGCTAAAATCGCTGATATTGTAGACGTCATATCGTGTAACTACATGGAACAGTGGTTTGACATGGTTCACGAGGCGATGCCCAATAAACCTATTTTAGGTTCTGAAGTGTATCAGTACTTTAAAGGACACTTGGATCAAATGCAACATTTCACCACTGAGATACCAGCACTAGCTGCTCGGGATAAAGATTATGTCCTAGGTAGCATGATTTGGACCGGTTACGACTATCTAGGTGAATCTATGGGCTGGCCAGCCAAAGGCTGGGGCGGTGCTTATATTCGCACCAACGGTGAAGAAAGACCTACATATCACATCATGAAGAGCCATTGGACTGATGAGCCTATGGTGTACTTTGCAGTTCTAGATTACTCACAACCGGATGAAGGGGTTAAAGAGCATTGGGATATCCCTATGTATGCCAGCCACTGGCAATTCCCTCAGTTCCATAAAACAGTCATCCCCTATATGATCGCTACAAACTGTGAACGTGTGGAATTGATCCATAACAACAAACCGTTTTATCCAACACTGCCTAGTGAATCACAAAACGCTGTGATTCATGGTTACCTACCATGGCAAGCAGGTAAGATAGAAGTGTTAGGCTATATTGGAGACGAGATTGTAGCTAGACATGTAGTAGAAACGCCAGGTGTTGCAAATACACTTCGTTTTGATGAAGAGGAAGTCTTCATTGAAACAAAAGATTACTAC
>CAYXVJ010000024.1:1645-18083 GCA_964468675.1 uncultured Oscillospiraceae bacterium | reverse complement strand
CCGTAAGCACCTCCATTGATCTTGTAGACTTCTTCCCAGAGCCGGTCTTAGACTTCGTAGAAATCTTAATCCATGATGTTAGTTCAGCGTCCACTGTAGGAGCAATCTCTGTTAGTGTCATAAGCTTGATCTGGGCAGCATCTAAGGGAATCAATGCGATCGTGATTAGCTTACGTCAAATCTACCATCGAGGAGCACCTAGGCGTTTATTCATTGTAACACGGCTATTTTCGGTTCTTTTAACCTTAGTTGTCGCAATTTTCATATTTGCAGTGATGCTCGTCTTGGCCTTTAGTGAAGCCGTTATGATCCGCTTAACGGAATGGACTGGTATTGTCATTGCCAACCGTAGCTTGATTCGCTTCGGTAGCTTTGCAACCGGATTTGCCATATTGACCTTAACCTTTTGGTTGATCTTTTACTTCTCTGCAGCCAGAAAAACAAAGGGGAGGCATGCCTTTGCAGCGGCAGCTTTATCTGCTTTGGCATGGGTGCTAACCTCGGCAGCATTCTCACTGTACGCATCTCGCTCGACTAGTCTTAGCGTTTATGGAAGCATGACAGGTGTTGTTATATTAATGCTTTGGCTCTATGTCTGTACCTATGCTTTATTGCTTGGTGCAGCCCTTCATGTCTTGCTTAGAGACCGTTACGATGAGCGCCAACGGCAGGCTGTACAGCCGCGTAAAACAGAGAATTTGGATTGACAGAACAGGTGAATATGGTAAGATATGTTAGTCTTTACGGGGTGTGGCTCAGGTGGTAGAGCGCTTGGTTCGGGACCAAGAGGCCGGAAGTTCAAGTCTTCTCACTCCGACCAGCTTAGAATCGTTTGCTTTTGTGTGGTAAACGGTTCTTTTTTCTTCTTTAATAATCCATTTGGCTAAGCTAAATTGGCATTATATATTAACTTAAAATAGAAGCACTGTAACTAACTGTTAAAAATGCCCGTCTTTAAATATAAAATACTTTTAAAATTGTTTAAGATAGAGAGGTATAACCTTTGGATTCATCTTTCAACTTAGCATAATGAAGGTATTTTGTCGTTAAACGCTTCTTATGACCCTTGATCCCTTGACGCAATCAACAAATTTGTTTATGATTTGGCTAAATCATACAGTTAATACACATGAATTTGAAAGCATAGGTGGTATAAGATGGAAGTAACAGATATCATTATCAGGAGCATGAATAATACGGGTAAACTAAAGGCAGTTGTTTCTTGTACCTTTGATCACGCTTTTGTGGTTCATGACATAAAGATTATTGAAAGCCAGCATGGCCTCTTCATTGCGATGCCAAGTCGTAAGACTCCAAATGGCAATTACATTGATATTGCCCATCCGATCCATTCAGAGTTTAGAACGTATCTATCTGATTTGATTTTAGACAAGTATATGGAAGAAAATCAAATTGTTGAAGTAGATGATTTTGAAGATGAGTATGTAGACGGTGAAGTCTATGAGGAGGAAGAAGACAGCTTTGAAGATCAAGAAAGCATGCCACCTGCAGCACATTAAAACCTCCATTTCATTCACGCAATTTAAATATTACTTCCTGATGAAATGAATGGAATAAACGGTTTCAAGTTTAAACTTAGAACAGTACTATTTAGAACTGTACTTTATATGAGCCTTCTTGCATGTTTTTGCTTGAAGGCTTTTCATTTTCTAAGCCCTTTTGATGGCATGTAGAGAAGAGAGATATGTTTTTTATTTCTACTAAATCGTTTGTTCTTCACTTCTTTTAGCTATATCTTTAAATCATCGATGTGATAAAGTAAGGTCTATGGATACAAATGAAAAGCACTACCTTTGACAAAAATAGGGTATTTCGTAACCTAAGCATTCTAAGTTGAGGTCTAAACTACGTATAATTAGCTTATAAGACAAGTTGTCTTAATTCGTACCGTGATCGAGTCAAAGTCGCAAGCAGAGATAACATAAACCATTATTGGTATTAAGAAAGAAGGTCGTAACAATGTATGACATTACTGGTAATTTAAAGAAAGGATTGACACAGTTAATCGTTCTCAAACTACTGTCAGAAACAGACGAAATGTACGGGTTCAAGATTATTCACACGTTAACTGAGCGTGGATCTGAACAATACCATTTGACTGAAGGAGCACTATATCCAGCCCTTCATCGCTTGGAGAATCATGGTCTGGTTACTTCAAGAACAGAATCATCTGGTGCCCGTGTTCTACGTCGTTATTATTCCATTACGGATGAGGGACGTAAGCAATTAGAGCAAGATTTAAACAAGTACCATGTGCTCACCAAAGATGTGGCAAAGATACTTGGCACCGATAGCTAACGCGACTTAGAAATTTGCTTTTTGCTTTAATCATGCTAGAATTATAGGAGCGTTGATCAGGACGGCATCCGAATCCTTTCTAACAGAGAGTGTGCGTAGGTGAAAGGCACATAGAATAGCTCGGTTGTAGATCACCTGTGAGCTTTGCGTTATTACGCAAATAAAGATGAATAAAACTGTTATCTCAAGATATTGGGTGGTTTAGCTTAGGCGTCCCTTCGGGGGCGCCTTTAATATTTAAAAGACCAAATTTGGAGGAATTATGTACGACAAAGTAGCGAATGATATGGCTTTTACAGCTCGTGAAGAGGCTGTACTTGCGTTCTGGAAAGAAAAAGACATCATGAACCGTTCATGGGAGCGCCGTGTAGGCTCTCCAGTGTTTACCATTTACGATGGTCCACCAACGGCAAATGGTAAGCCTCATATGGGCCACGTTTTGACACGTGCAATAAAGGATATCATTCCTCGCTACAGAAGCATGAAGGGCTACCATGTTGAATTTAAAGCAGGTTGGGATACCCATGGCTTACCAGTTGAGCTAGAGGTTGAAAAAGCACTAGGCATCAATGGTAAGGACCAGATTGAAGACTATGGTGTCGAAGCATTTGTCCATAAGTGCAAAGAAAGTGTCTGGACCTATAAAGATGAATGGGAGCAGATGAGTGATCGTGTGGGTTACTGGGCTGATATGGAAAACCCTTATGTGACCTTCGATAATAACTACATCGAATCTGTTTGGTGGGCTTTAAAAGAGATTTGGAAAAAAGGTCTCCTATATGAAGGGCATAAGATCTTACCTTATTGCCCACGCTGTGGTACTTCTTTATCCAGCCATGAAGTCGCTCAAGGATATAAAGACGTCAAAGAGACATCGATCTTTGTACGCTTCAAAGTAAAAGAAGAAGAGGATACATATTTTGCTGCTTGGACCACCACACCATGGACCTTGCCTTCAAACTTAGGCTTATGTGTCAATCCTAAAGCAGACTATGTACTTGCAACACGCGAGGAAGATGGCAAAACTGTCCGCTATTATGTGGCAAAAGATTTAGTAGAAGCTGTCTTAGGCGAAGAACATGAGGTACTAGATACTTTCGTTGGTACAGATCTGGAGCATAAGGCTTATGAGCCTCTCTTCGATTATGCTAAAGGGATCGTAAGCGACAGTGGTAAAGATGCTTGGTTTGTAACTTGTGATGACTACGTTACCTTGAGTGAAGGTACTGGTATCGTTCACTTGGCACCAGCCTTTGGTGAAGACGATAGCCGTGTTTGCCAACGTTACAATATGCCATTTGTTCAGTTCGTTCGCGAGGATGGAACATTCCCAGCTGAAGTCTATGATTTTCAAGATCAAAATGTAATGGAAGCAAATCCAGCGATTACAAATAAACTTGAAGCAGAATCAAAGCTCATGAAGCGACATGTTATTGAGCATAACTACCCACATTGCTGGCGTTGTGATACACCATTAATCTACTATGCCCGCCATAGTTGGTTCATCCGTACCACAGCCCTTCAAGATGAACTCATTTCAAATAACAGATCTGTCAACTGGATACCGGATAACGTTAAAGAAGGACGTATGGGTAACTTCCTTGAGAACTTAGTGGATTGGGGACTGACCAGAGAGCGGTATTGGGGAACGCCATTACCGGCATGGCGCTGTCCAGATGGACATATACATATCGTAGGTTCAATAGCTGAACTTAAAGAGCTTTCTGATGACTGCCCGGATGACATTGAGCTGCATAAGCCCTATATCGACCAAGTACATCTGAATTGTCCTGAGTGTCAACAAGAGATGAAGCGTGTGCCACAGGTTATAGATGGTTGGTTTGATTCTGGCGCTATGCCCTTTGCTCAATACCACTATCCATTTGAGAACAAAGAAAAGTTTGATGAAAACTTCCCTGCACAGTTTATTTCCGAAGCACAAGATCAGACACGTGGATGGTTCTACTCCTTACTGGCTATTGGCACCTTGGTATTTGGTCGATCACCATTTGAAAACTGTATCGTAATGGGGCTTGTTCAGGATAAAGATGGTATCAAGATGTCCAAGCATATTGGTAATGTTGTTGATCCATGGGATGCCTTGAATAAACAAGGTGCAGATGCCGTGCGTTGGCACTTCTATTCGAACAGCCAACCTTGGCTACCTAGCCGCTACCACGATGCATCCGTGAGTGAGGCACAACGTAAGTTTATGGGTACCTTATGGAATACCTATTCTTTCTATGTGCTCTACGCAAATATTGACAAGTTTAATCCTGCCAAGCATGCTTTAGATTTAGATACATTGACCGTAATGGATCGCTGGATCTTATCAAGGCTGAACACCTTAATATTAGAAGTGGATAAGTCACTGGATCGCTACGACATCTCGTTTGGTGCACGCCGCATGATTGACTTTGTAGATGAATTGTCTAACTGGTATGTCAGACGTGGCCGCGAACGCTATTGGGGCGAAGAGATGACAGAGGATAAGGTTGCTGCGTATATGACGCTTTATACCGTCTTAAAGTCACTGGTTCTCTTAGCCGCACCGTTTGTCCCATTCATTACGGAAGACATTTATCAAAACCTCGTAAGACGATCAGAGAAAGATGCACCTGAATCTGTTCATTTCTACGACTATCCTGTAGCAGATGAGACCTTAATCGATAAGGACTTGGAAGAGAAGATGGCTGCCGTATTGGAAGTCATTACGATGGGTAGAGCTGCACGTAATCAGGCATCGATGAAGAATAGGCAACCATTAGCTCGTATACTCGTTAGCTCACCTGTTGAATTAACCGAGCAGTTTTCCTTACTAGTAACGGATGAACTAAATATTAAGAGAATTGAATTCATCCGCGATGACAAGGCGCTGCAAGACTACAGTTTTAAGCCACAGCTTAGAACTTTAGGTAGACGTTTCGGTAAAAACTTGCCTGAATTGAGCAAGACGTTAACAACACTTGATGGTCAGGCAAGCTTTGCAGCACTAGAGAAAGATGGTTTTATTACTGTTGAAGTTGCAGGTGCTCTAGAAAAACTGGGTAAGGATGATCTATTAATCGAGACGGTTCAAGTAGAAGGGTTCCAAACGGAGCAAAATAGGGACTATACCGTAGCCTTAGACCTTCATCTGACCGATGAGCTTATTGATGAAGGGTACGTACGTGAGATTATCTCGAAGATCCAAACCATGAGAAAAGAGTCGGACTTTGAGGTACAAGACCG
The DNA here is from genome assembly GCA_964468675.1 of uncultured Oscillospiraceae bacterium. Classification (GTDB taxonomy): domain Bacteria; phylum Bacillota; class Clostridia; order Saccharofermentanales; family Fastidiosipilaceae; genus CAYXVJ01. The sequence goes on along the minus strand of CAYXVJ010000024.1, from coordinate 12,533 downwards.
TATTAGAGTGTACTATGAAGCCTCAAGTGCGTTACAAAGCGTTTTTGAGAACTATGGTGAAATGATTGCTAGTGAAGTACTTGCATTAGAACTTTTAGCTCTCGATAAAGAAGATCAAGATGCACGTGAGTGGTCGATTAACGGTGAGAGCTGCCGTTTGAAACTAGAACGTGCTTAAAGATAGGTAGATAAAGACGATTATGGACATTCCAATCTTGGCAACAATATTTAATATATTCCGCATGGGACCAGACGCGATACTGACGTATGTCATTGGTATGGTAGTTTTATTCACCTCTTTATCAGTGCACGAATATGCCCATGCATGGACAGCAAATCGCTTAGGGGATGGCACTGCCAGGGAAATGGGCCGATTAACGTTGAACCCACTTGTCCATATGGACCTCATGGGCACCTTGTTTATCTTACTTGGAGCACCGGTCGGTTGGGCGAAACCAGTACCGATCAACCCTACACGTTTTGATCAGAAACATTCAATTAAGAAAGGGATTGCGCTAGTCAGTATAGCTGGCGCAATCTCCAATTTGATTATGGCGTTCTTCGCCTATCTCTTTTATTCTATTACGGTCGTCATTGCCTACAGAACAGGCGTGATGACGACAGGGGCTAGTAGCTTTGTGATCCAATTGGTGGATGTGCTTTTACTTATTTTTAGTTTGTTCTATATCAGAAACATCTATCTTGCGATCTTCAATATGCTACCCATTCCACCATTAGATGGTTTTAAATTCTTTGGCTCTTTGCTACCGAATCGTATTTATTTCAAAATCATGCAATATGAGCGCTACATCGGTATGGTATTCTTATTCCTAGTGATCTTTGCTCGTGGTGGCTTGTTTACAATCTTGGATAAGATTGCAGCACCAATTACGTGGATCATTGCAACACCAATCAATGCATTAATGGGATTATTTTTACGATGAATCAGGCAAAACAATATATTAAGGATGCAGCCTTAGACTTGGAATCTAAAGCTGTGCAAAAAGGACCTGAATTGAAAATAGGTGATTTTTCAGGACCCTTGGATTTGCTATATCATTTAATCGAACGTAATAAACTTGATATTTACGACATTCCCATTGCTTTTGTAACTGAACAGTATATGGCGTATCTCGATGGCTTAAATGAAATCGATATGGATCTTGCTAGTGACTTTTTATTAATGGCATCTAGCCTCTTACAAATTAAGTCTGCGATGCTCTTGCCTTTATTAAGGCCGTCAGAAGACCAAGAGGAAGTAGACCCAAGAGACGAGCTTGTCTTGCGTTTACTTGCGTATAGACGCGCAAGGCTACTTGCTAGTGAGATTGCCAAGCGTCAAGAGAAATGGATGTTCACGCATTTCCACTTACCTGAGACAGCCAAGCAGTTGGGTATCAAAGTGAAGGTAGAGGAGATGGCAAGGCCATTACGTTTTGAAGACATCTTAAGAGGTGCTAGAAGTGTGAGCGAGAGAAATACACTTCGCTATCAAGATGTCGATTCTAAAATGAAACAAATACTACAACGCGAGAAAGTATCGCTACGTGAGAAATTGTCCTCTATATGGAAAGCATTGCGTACTAAAGGCCGTTTATTCTTCACTGAACTCTTTCCTTATGGAACGAGTCGTGCAGAAAAGGTAACTGGTTTCTTAGCTGTATTGGAATTACTCAAAGCCAATCGCATTCATGCCAAGCAAGAACACCCCAAAGATCTCATCTTATTGTCTTATAACCCAGAAACAGAAGGGGATGAGACTGGACAGGCTTTGATGACATTCGTACGTGAAGGAAAGATGGAAGAAGAATATGACTGAAGATGAAAAATATATCTTACCACTAGAGCATGCTGTGGCAGGACTTGAAGCACTATTGTTTGCTGCTGGTGATCCACTCTCTTTAAGTGAGCTCATGAATATGACTGGGCTAAAGGAAGGCGACATCTTAGATGCTTTGGATGTTTTAGCACGTACATTAGAAGAGAATCAACAATCTGGTGTTATTTTAAGGCGGATGGAAGACCGTTATACCTTGTCAACAAAACCTTCGTTAAAACAAGTTTTAGAGCAACTATATAGACCTAAGAATAGACCTAGGCTTACTCAAGCGTCATATGAAGTACTTGCAATTGTTGCGTATAACCAACCGGTCACTAGGGCTCAAATTGAAACCGTACGTGGAGTGAATAGTGACTCGATTATCAGTCGCTTGGAAGAGCGAGGTTATATCTATATAAGTGGTACTTTAGATGCTCCAGGTAGACCATCACTGCTATCAACTACTGAAAAGTTCTTATTAGAGACTGGTATTGCATCACTCAGTGAGTTGCCACCCCTGGAAATGATTATGTATAGTACGCTACAGGAATTTGAACACAAGTACGATCTTCATAGTGAACAGGATAGCTAATTTCGTTTCATAAATATTTTTACTGCCGAATTCCCTAAAGTTTCGTCAATTTTCCTTGCCCACTTTGCTTGCTTATCATATAATTGATGCAATTGGACTTTGGCTTGGGTATTTTTGCCTAAGTATGAACTGGAAAGGTGTGCTATATGGGTTCTAAGGAGAAGATGAACAGTTTTCTATCTCAGTACGACGAACATGCTGGCCTTTCGGCAGATACTAGTGATGCGCGTGAGCGAGTTCTAGATTTGCTGGATAAGGACAGCTTTGTTGAGTTGGGCAGTCAAGTACTCTCGCTTGCACCAAACAAGTCAGGCAGAGCGGCAGTGGCTGGAGAGGGCGTAATCAGTGGATATGGACAGATTGATGGTCGTCTCGTATTCGTAGTCAGTCAAGATTCATCCGTGTATAAGGGTGGAGTAGGGCAGGCGAACAGTCAAAAAATCATTCGAACATTAGAGTTGGCCTTGGATGCAGGGTGTCCATTCATAGCGATATGGGATAGTGGCGGACTTCGTGTTGATGAGGGTTTGGCAGCAGTTGACGCTGTTGGATTGATCTATCAACGTTTCTTAGATGCGCAAGGTTTGATTCCGCTTATTTCTCTTGTGTTAGGACCATGTCCTGGTTCACTTAGTTTATTACCAGCCGCTTCTGATCTGACTGTGCTCGCAGCAGATAAGGGCGGTGTTTTTTTACAAGGGCCTGGTATTACAGCAGCAGAAGAGAAGCCTAGCTTAACAGCACAAGACATTGGTGGAGCAGACGTACATAGTAAGTGGAGTGGGCTTGCAGCAGTCACCACAAAAACTGGTGCAGATGCCATTACCCTTTGTAGACAGTTATTGGATTATATTCCTGACAATGCAGATGGCTTCATCTACAGCGTTGAAGGTGATGACCCCAATCGTTCTGAGCTAAGTCTTGATGAGTTAGCAAGCTCCCTTGACCAAGGTTATGACGTACATCACGTCTTAGATGCCGTTTTTGATAAAGATAGTATAGTAGAACTCTATCCTGATTTTGCTACTGAACTATATGGTGGACTTGCCAGAATCGGTGGCAAAGTGGTCTTGTTCTTAGCCAATGCAGCAAAAGAACTTGGGCTATCTAGTGCAGCCAAGATTGAAAGTCTTTTAAGTCTAGCAGAACGTTTCAACTATCCATTGATTACATTTACAGATACTGTAGGTTTTCAAACAGGTACTGAGATGGAGAAAGCCGGCATAAGCCGTGTTGCCGCAAGAATTATGGCAGCATTTTCGAGTGTCCATGTCACACGAATCAATGTGGTCTTGGGCCAGGCGATTGGACAAGCTTATTTAATCTTTAACAGTAAAGTATCTGGAGCAAATATCGTCTATGCATGGCCAACAGCTGAAATTGGGGCCTTGCGTGCTGATAGCGCTGTGCACTTATTTAAGCAAGATGCTTTAGAGAATGCTAAAGATCCCATCGCTGATAAAGAGAAAATCATTAGTGAGTACCGTTTGAATGAGATGGCGCCAGATAAGGCTGCATCTTATGGTGCTGTAGATGAGGTCATTCGCCCATCAGCAACAAGGCCTAGGATCTACAGTGCACTGCAAGTACTAGAAGGTTTATAAATAAACTTTTCTTTATACAGATACTTTGAAAAATTTTGGAGGTTACTATGAAATCATATCGGATAACTGTAAATGGACGTACATATGAAGTGGCTGTTGAAGAAACAGCAGGTGTAGCAGCACCAGTAGCTGTGGCTCCAGAAGCAGTCTCTACACCAGCACCTGCAGCAGTACCAGCGCCTGCACCTGCACCTGTAGCAGAAGTAAAAGAAGCAGAACCAGCAATAGAAGTGCCCAAGGCTAAACCTGCAGCAAACTTAAGCGGTAATGTGATCAAGGCACCTATGCCAGGAACAATTTTATCGGTCAAAGTAAAAGTTGGAGATGTGGTCAGCAAAGGTACTGTACTTTGTATTTTAGAAGCGATGAAGATGGAAAATGAAATCCAATCCGGTGAAGACGGTACAGTTACAGCCGTAAGCGTGTCTGCTGGTGACAGTGTCAATCCAGGTGATCCGCTACTGAGTATCGGCTAAAGTCTTAGACTATTAGCTAGTCAATTTTGATTGGAGGTCATAATGGCTAAGGTAAAAATCGTTGAAACCATATTACGAGATGCACATCAATCGCTAGCAGCAACACGCATGACATACCAGCAGATGGAAGAAGCACTGCCTTATTTAGACAAGGTAGGTTTCCACGCCCTAGAGTGTTGGGGTGGAGCAACTTTTGATGCGTGTGTAAGATTTTTAAATGAAGACCCTTGGGAGAGACTTCGTAAGATCAGAGATCGTACACCAAATACGAAACTACAGATGCTCTTACGTGGCCAGAACCTTTTAGGTTACAAGCACTATGCCGATGATGTAGTGGATGAGTTTGTTAAACGTTCCATCGCAAATGGTATTGATATCATTCGTATCTTTGATGCACTAAACGACTATCGAAATATAGAGCAGGCCATGAAAACGACTCTAAGTGAAGGCGCTCATGCCCAAGCATGTATTTCTTACACGACAAGTCCATTTCACTCGTTAGAGAAGTTTGCCAAGGACTGTAAGCAATTAGAAGAAATGGGTGCTGACTCCATTTGTATCAAGGACATGGCAGGTTTATTGTTACCATCTAGTGTCTACGACTTAACAAAAGCCATCAAGGAAGTCATTAGCATCCCACTTGAGATCCATACCCACTATACAACCGGTATGGGCGCAATGTCTTACTTGAAAGCGATTGAAGCAGGAGCAGATATTGTTGATACAGCCCTAAGCCCACTGGCTATGGGAACATCGCAACCGGCAACTGAAGTCATCGTCAAAGCCCTTGAAGGCACGGAGTATGACACAGGTTTAGATGTAGATCAGATGATTCCAGCAACTGAGATTTTCGAAGAGATTCGTAAAGAATGGTTGAAGTCTGGTCAGATTAGCACACAAGTTTTAGGTGTAGATACGAATGCTTTGAGGTATCAAGTACCAGGTGGTATGCTCTCAAACCTCGTCTCACAGTTGAAACAATCTGGCCAAGAGGATAAACTGAAGGAAGTCTTAGAAGAAGTACCACGTGTTCGTGAGGATTTCGGCTATCCACCACTTGTTACACCGTCAAGTCAAATTGTTGGCACACAAGCTGTGTTAAACGTCATTACAGGTGAGCGTTATAAGATGGTGACGAACGAATCCAAGGACGTCATGAGAGGTAAATATGGACAGACTCCAGCTCCTGTGAATGAAGAGCTTCGTAAGCGTTTATTGGGAGATGAAGAACCTGTTACAGTAAGGCCTGCTGACTTGATTCCAGATGAATTGAAATCTGTAAGAACTGCTGCTGCAAAGTATATCGAAAGTGAAGAGGACGTACTCACGTACGCCATGTTCCCACAAGTAGCAGAAAAGTACTTCCGCTGGCGCTTACAAGAAAAACATAAACTAGATGATACGGTTGGGGACGTAGGTATGCAGATCCAGCCTGTCTAAGTGGAGGATGGATGGATAAGTTTGAAGCCCCTCAGACCGTTCTGGAACGGATTGAGGCAAAATACCCCAAATTGAGTAAAGGCCATAAGGCTATTGCTCGCTACATTTTAGAACATAAACAAGTCGCCGCTGGCCAAACAGCAGCCGCCATTGGGCGTGCTGTTGGGGTCAGCGAATCGACTGTTGTCAGATTTGCCGCTGAAATTGGTTTTAGCGGCTTTCCTGAATTAATGTATGTGTTAAAGAATCAGTTGAAAAGCAGTATGACGGCTGCCCAGCGCATTAAGGCCTCAGCTGAACTCTCTGCCTCAGATGATATATTGAGTACCGTTTTACTTGGTGATGCAGAGAGGCTTCGTAAGGCCAATGCTTCACGAGATACCGAGAGCTTCAATAAGGCTGTAGATATGCTTTTATCTGCAGAACGCATTTTTATTGTCGGTGTAAGATCGTCTGAGCCGTTGGCATCTTACTTGCGTTTTTATTTGAATTTGATGTTAGGTGATGTTCGTCAAGTCTCTACCGCAAGTGGTAGTGAAATGATCGAGCAGATTATGTCCATACATAAAGGTGATGTATTCATCGCGATTAGTAATCCTAGGTATTCAACAAGATCAATCAGAACATTAGCTTTTGCGAAAGAGGCAGGGGCTAGGACCTTGGCCATAACGGATAAGGAGGATTCTCCATTGGTTCGCTATGCCGATCTTTGCTTGTTTGCTCAATCCGATATGATTTCCTTTGTAGATGGTCTAGCTGTGACGTTTAGTACCATCACTGCTTTGTTGGCTGCCATTGCCGTGAAGAAAGAAACAATCTTAAGCAGTAGATTGGATCGCTTGGAGACCATTTGGAAGGAATTTACTGTATACGATAAGGGACTTAGTGAAAAACCCAAGCCCTTCGAGTTTACCGATGAACAATAAGTCATGCATTTAGGAAGCAGGTTCACAATGGATCCATCTAAAAAGAAAACAGAGATGAGTAGAGATAGGGTTGCTGCAGATAGTAAACTTGTAGCTACAGCAGCGATTCGTTTAGCAATAACTAAAGACAGAGCTGAAGAAAAAGAAGTTATTCTTGCCTTAGCTAAAGAGGGCTTTATCGCTGCTGCCGTGGATGTTGGTGGCGATTTCATCACATCTGTTTCCAGAACCATCGAGCGGGCAGTAGTGGCTGCTAGAAGAGAAGGCTTAATCGGTCAAACCTACACCGAAGAGGGTGCAGTTGCTGGTGCAGCTCATGAAGCGATGGAACAACTTGTCATGAAGGCGACAGGTTTAAACATTGGTGGTAAAATCGGTATCGTGCGTTTTAATAACAACGTTAGTGTTTGTGCGTATTTTGGAATAGGCCTACTGCATTTGGATGAAGCTGGAATAGGGCTTGGCCATCGTGCGATGTAGGTGTAGAGGAGTCGATAAATCAATGCAAATAGCAATAGATGGTCCAAGTGGTGCTGGTAAAAGTACGATTGCCAAAGCAGTCGCTAATCTGCTTGGTATACTTTATATAGATACAGGAGCCATGTACAGAGCAGCAGGCTTGAAGGCAGCTAGGCTTGGCCTTGACCCGAAGGATTGGCCAGGTATAGAAAAGATGCTGCTTGATACAACAGTAGACCTAAAGATTTTAGACGATGGTCAACACGTTTACTTGGATGGAGAAGATGTCAGTTTCTTGATTCGAACACCTGAGATTTCAAGATGGGCTTCTGATATTTCCGCTGTGCCTGCATGTCGTATTAAAATGGTTGAACTCCAGCGAGCCATAGCACGTGATCAAGATGTGGTGATGGATGGCCGTGATATTACTTCATATGTCTTACCTGATGCGGATGTTAAGGTTTTCCTCACCGCAGATTTAAATGTACGCGCACAAAGACGCTTTGAAGATAAAGCAGCTAGCAATTTGGGTCAAGATATTGAAGCGATTAAAGAAGATCTAGCCTTTCGGGATAAGCAAGATAGTGAGCGTGAATTCGCCCCTCTTGTTAAAACAGCTGATGCCATATGTATTGACAGCAGCGCTTTATCCATAGAAGAAGTGGTCGACTGCGTAACTAGACTGGTAGAAGATAAAAAGAAGGCAGGCTCATAGATGAATCGCGGTTTAAGGCGTGTCGTGCGTGTTTTGATTAATGGTTTTATGCACCTAATTTTTCGCATGAAGTATATAAATGAAGATAAATTGTTAACTGAAGGCCCAGTTTTACTAATATCAAACCACAGCAGCATGTTTGATATTCCTGCAATTCATGTAAATTTTAAGCCATGGATTTATTTTGTGGCTAAAGAAGAGCTGTTTAGTAACAAGCTTGCAGGTCGTTTCTTACGTTGGTGGGGAGCCATACCCATTAATCGAGAAAAGACGAGCTTATCTTCAGCTAGAGCTATTTTAGCTTTATTACAAGATAAGAAAATCGTATCTATATTCCCAGAAGGTACGAGAATTCCGCATGGCTCGGACTATAAAGACTATTTACCTAAAGCTGGTGTGCTTCATTTTGCTAAACGTAGCAAAGCTTTGATTCAACCGTTAGCAATTAAAGGGCCTTTTAAATTCCGCAGAACCGTTACGGTAACTGTTGGTGACCCATTCACTTTTGAATCCTTACAAGAAGGACCAAAAGGTAAACGGACAGATGAGGAGATGGTCGTTGAAATGATGCGCAGAGTCTATGCCTTAAATGGAGTTTCATATTTACCAGAGGTAAATACAGATGGCCAATAGACAAGATCTTTACCCAAGGGAAGTAACTTTAGCAAAGCATGCTGGCTTTTGCGTTGGTGTCGATATTGCCGTGAAACGTGCGTACGATCTGGCATCGAAGCAAAGTGATGGTAGAGCCATTTATATGTTTGGAGAACTGATTCATAACGAAATTGTAACAGGTGATTTAAAAGCAAAAGGTATGTTGTTAGCACATACAGTGGATGAGGTCCAAGATGGATCGATGGTTTTGATTCGAGCACATGGTGTACCGCCACAAATACGTGAAGCGTTAGAGCAAAAAGGCTGTGAAGTCATTGATGCGACTTGTGGCTATGTTACTCGAATTCACAAGCTTGCTAAACGAGCTTATGATGAGGGCAAGCAAGTACTTTTATGTGGCAAGCCTGAACATCCAGAAATTATCGGTATAAATGGCAGTTGCAACAATGAAGCGATTGTCTTGGAGAGCTTGCTTGATGCCAAAAATCTACCGAAAAGTGAAGAAAATACGGTTCTTTTGAGTCAAACAACATATTCCGTTGAAAAGTTTAAAAATATATGCAGTATTTTACAGGAAAAAATTGCAAAGCTTGAAATATTTGATACAATATGTAGTGCGACTGAAATCAGACAGTTTGAAACTGCCAGTCTTGCGCGCAACTCTGAGCTCATGCTTGTGGTTGGGAGTAAGAACAGTTCAAATACGAGAAAACTTCTCGAAGTCTGTGAGGTTGTATCCGAAGAGAATTACTTGGTTGAAACCACAAAAGATGTGTATGAACTACTCTATGCAGGACGTCTAGCGCAGAAGAAGGTTGGGGTAACGGCAGGTGCTTCTTCACCGGAAAGTATTATCAGGGAGGTTATTCACATAATGAGTGAAGACGCAGTAAACAATGAACTAGAGCAGGGAGAGCTTAGCTTTACCGATTACATCGAACAAATCCCCCAGCTCCACAGAGGTGCTACCGTGAAGGGCATCATTGTCCGATACGATGACGAGAATGTCTACGTGGACGTTCGAGATAAATCGGAGGGCAGAATCCCGAAGCACGAGTTTGAGAATAACCCCGATTTTGACCTTGATCAAGCTATTGAAGAGCGCACAGAAATTGATGTTTATGTTCGTTCAATTCGGAACACTGATGTCGGTAAGGAAATTCTCCTATCAAAAGCTCGTGTTGATTTCGCAAAGTACAAGAATCAAGTTGAAGAAGCGTTCAACAGCAAGACACCTGTAACGGTTAAAGTTGTTAACGTGGTCAAGGACGGGGTTATCGCAACCTACGGTGGTATCGACATTTATGTCCACCGGACTCAATTAGAGTTAGGTACGGTAACAGATCTTGAACCGTACCGTGACCAGAGCTTTGAAATTCTTGTCACACAGTTCGATCCAGAGAAGCGCAGATTGCGTGTCTCAGGTTCTAGACGTGCACTCTTGAACCGTGATCGTAAGGAGAAGGCTGAAGAGCTATGGTCAAACATTGAAGTCGGTGACATCTATGATGGTATCGTCCGCAGCTTGACCAACTTCGGTGCATTTGTTGACATCGGTGGTGTTGATGGTTTAGTACACATTTCAGAGTTGTCCTGGAACCGTATCAAGCATCCATCTGAGGTTGTCGCAGTAGGTGATGTTATTCAAGTATACGTTAAGGACTTTGAGCGCGAGAAGAAGCGTATTTCGCTCGGCTACAAGCGTATCGAAGATGACCCTTACCATAACATTGAAGATCGTTTCCCAGTTGGCAGCATCGTCCACGGTAAAGTGGTCCGTATGTTTAACTTTGGTGCATTTGTTGAGATCGCAGAAGGCGTTGACGCACTCTGCCACATTTCACAAATTTCAAGCAATCGCTTGAACCGTCCAGAAGAAGTCTTAAAGGAAGGTATGGAAGTAGACGCACGTGTCTTAGATGTAAACAACGACTCACGTCGTATCAGCATCTCTATTCGTGACGTTGCTCCAATCGATACTTTACTTGACCCAACAGCTGAGAAGCCAAAGCCACGTAAAGAGCGCCAAGAGCGCGGTGACTCATTGACATCGTATCAAGACAGCGATCAAGAGAGCACCATTGGTTCACTCTTAGACGTTGAGACTGAAGAAGAAGCTCCAGTTGCAGAAGAAGTCACTGAAGATGTTGCAGTTGAAGAAGTTGCAGTAGAAGAAGTAGTTGAAGAAACTACTGAAGAAGCCGCAGCAGAAGAAGTAGCCGAAGAAGTTACTGAAGAAGCC
>CAYXVJ010000024.1:0-1545 GCA_964468675.1 uncultured Oscillospiraceae bacterium | reverse complement strand
AACTACTGAAGAAGCCGCAGCAGAAGAAGTAGCCGAAGAAGTTACTGAAGAAGCCACGGCAGAAGATGCAGAGACTGTTCAAGAGTAAGTATAGTATTTACAAAATATGAGGATCGGTACAGAGCAATCTGTACCGATTTTTTTATGCCTATTAATATATTTTTTCTCTACATAAGAGAGTAGTCTTAAATTTTGATTTAGTAATCTTCTTTTTTCTTGAAACGTATGGATGTCAGGATAACGATTAAGGTGCTTGTCCCTAGCGTAATGAAGATTAAGGGGATTAAGGGCCATGAAATACTGACAGCAGTAATGGGGCGTATCGCTCGGTTCCAAGTAAAGGCTGCCACGTATGTGAGGATGAAGGATAAAAGTAGGGCAATGGTATATACCCTTAAGCAATATTTCCTGACCATTTGTCTTTCTAGATTGCGATAAGAACCTAACTGCCTTAGTAGCTTAAATTCATCTTGGCGAATGAAATACTGACCTTGCGTAAATGCTGTGAGTTGGACTAGGAAAAAGCTTATGACGAAAACTAAAGTCATATCAAAGAGTAAGTCTAAGCTGATATGGATGCGGTCTTGTTCCATACGTCTTTTGATATGGTTTTCCACGCGTAAACTCGTGTTGCTTCTCGTCCAATCTCGTTCAACCACTGTGTTGAAACTAATGAGATTGGCTTCCTTGACACGCAGTCTTGCGTTCCAATTGCGCTCATCAGCATTTGAAAATAAATCTGCATAGTCCTCTTCAGGGATCAGTAAAATGGGGTTTATACTGTTTGATACTGGGTCAACGAACCACGGTAGATCCTCAGTGAATTGCATGACGGTATAAGGTAGCTCGTCTTGATCTGCATGCTGAAGTAGTATCTTTTCTTCTTGATCGAGATCGAAGGGGACAAGTGATTCGCTCATGATTTTATCGGCAGCGTTGTAAGAAATATTTGAGACGATTAAAGCACCATAGTTTTTAACCCATACATCGTATGGTATAGCTTTTTTTGTGTCATCTTTTTTTACTGCTGTAGGGTGGGATAAAGAAGTGTTACTTAATCCTTGTAAGTCATTGTAGTCTTCTTTAGACAAGGGGTAGACCTTAAACTCTAAATCCAGCATTGCTCTTTGATCTGATCCACTTTGAACAACAAGCTCTTTTGTCAAACGTTCTAGATAAGCACCTGTCAGGTATTTAGAGTCAATTGTTAAGCTTAAGCTTGCATCTGTCTTTAAAAAGATGGCCTTGGTATCCAGACTGATTTGTGTCGCCATATCTGTGAGCAAATGTGCAAGCTCTGTGCTTAAGTCCTCTTTTGTACCCGTTGTATATAAATCGTATGCCACAGCAGGTGAGATGCGGTCGTATGGTGGTCTTCTTATGCCGGCTTTTGTAGAGAAGATGAAAAAGATTAAGGTGAAGCTGATGGATAAGGTCAGCAAGTCGGCTAAGACCGAGCGGATGTCTTTGATCCAAGGTTCTTCTGTAAGCCTTTGTTTGATGCGCTTGTAACCAGATCGTTCAACTTTATTTTTCATTTTAGTC
>CAYXVJ010000023.1:0-18113 GCA_964468675.1 uncultured Oscillospiraceae bacterium | reverse complement strand
AGTGGAGCGCTATGTATTTTTTATGTGCTGAAGAGTTAGATCATCTGGACTCTTAGATACGGTATAATATTGAAGGTGAAATGTAAAATATTAATCTTTACAATTAAATGGAGATGGTGTTATGAAGCAAACAGATTTGATGCATGAAGAACTGATCTTGGAAATGATCAAGCACGAAGAAGGCTGTCCAGAGCGCATCCAACACTTCATGAAAGTACTTGGCTTTGCAACTCTCATTGGTCGTTTAGAAAGTATTGATTTAAAAACACTTGAAATCTTAAAGACCGCAGCTGTTGTACATGACATTGGTATCCGTACTAGTTTGTTGAAATATAAAAGTAGTGCAGGACCATACCAAGAATTAGAAGGTCCTCCCATTGCAAGAATGATGTTAGAAGCATTAGGATACGATGAAAATATCGTTGATCGAGTTTGTTTTTTAGTTGGACACCACCATACCTACGATGACATCGATGGGATTGACTATCAGATATTAGTTGAAGCCGACTTTCTAGTGAATGTATTTGAGGGACAAATAGCGCATTTGGCTATTCAAAAGATACGTCAGAATATCTTCCGTACGAATACTGGCTTGGAAATACTAGATAGAATGTATCCAGGTTTGGATTCAAGCGATCCATTAGCATAAATAGTCTTGCAAAATTTTCAAGTGAGAACTGATCATATCCAGTTTTCCTTTCTCAATTAACAAATTCTTTCCTGTAAGAATATAAGAAGGTATTATTCTACACTTGTCATAGTAGAATACTTGATCGCGTAGCTTATAGGTCGAGATACTAGGGATGATGTTTTTTTGTTTTCTCTTTAGTAATCATATTGAAGGCCTTGATGGCTACATCACCATTTAGCATAATCGCTTTCACGTTTGGGAATAGTTCTAATTCTGCTTTTAGGTAAGGTAGGTATTCTTTTATCGAGCTACGTTCTATTGAAGTGTTTTTTTTGGGATGCTTTAAAGCATGGGTGATGTAAATACCAAGATCTAAAAGTTCTTGCATACTCTGTATATCAAAACCTGCTGTTTGAAATAAAGGAATCGTTGTTTTCAAATAATAGGCATCAGGAGAGCCATAGAAGTCGTCTTCTTGATCTTCTGCTACGACTTCATTAATCAATATCACTTTGATCTCTTCTGGATCTAGCTCAATATCATTCCAGTTTAGATCTAGATCTGAGAATTTGTTTTGCATATGATTTTTGATATTTATCTTCATCTCTATAAATGATTCTCCAGTCATTTGCTTATTTGAAAGAACATGGACCCGTTAAGCATGAATTGCTTAACGGGTCCATAGGGAGATCTTAATATCATTAGCCCATGAAGAACTTAATGAACAAACCTGAGATTAATGCAGAACCGATGGTGCTAGCCACTATAGGACCCATGGCATGCATCAAGAGGTGGTTTGATGGATTGTATTGTTGGCCAAGTGTTTGTGAGACTCTAGCCGCCATAGGTAGAGCAGATACACCAGAGTTACCGATGAGTGGATTGATCTTGCCTCTGGTTAGAACATTTAAGAGCTTAGCGATTGTAATACCGCCAACTGTACCGAAGGCAAATGCCATTAATCCTAAGGCGATGATAAGCAATGTTTCAAAGTTCAAGATACGTTCTGCCGTAGCTGTGGCACCTATAGATAAGCCGATTAACAGAGTTAGGACATTGAGCAAATGGTTTTGCAAGGTACGTACATAACGATCTGCAACGCCACTTTCTCGTATCAAGTTACCTAACATGAGCATTGAAATTAATGTACCTGCTTCAGGTACAAAGATTAAGGTTGCTAAGGTAATGCCAAAGATAAATACTATTTTTTGTTGTTTACTAACACGAGGCGGGAAATTCATTACAACCATGCGTTCTTTTTCTGTAGTCATGGCCCTCATAATGGGGGGCTGGATTAGGGGTACTAGTGCCATGTAGCTGTAAGCTGCTATGGTAATGACGGGTAAAAGATGAGGGGCAAGCATCTGCGCTGTATAGATGGATGTTGGACCATCTGAACTACCGATGATGCCGATTGCAGCGGATTCAAGCCAAGTAAACTGTTCAATACCTGGGATGATGCCACTGATGAAGTAAGCACCGCCTAGAGCAACAAAGATGCCTAACTGACCACCTATACCGATCAAGGCACTGATGGGCGATGCGATTAAAGGTCCAAAGTCCGTCATGGCACCGATACATAAGAAGATCAAGGGTGGATAAATGCCTAGTTCCACGCCTTTGTATAAGTAAAAGAGTAAGCCACCTTCATGGTATGCAGAGAGGTTGCCAAGCGGTATATTTGCGATCATCATGCCGAATGCAATGGGTAATAAGAGCAAGGGTTCGTATTTCTTCACAATCGCAAAATAGGTGAGTAACAGTGCTAGTAAAATCATAATGATCTCGCGATACGTGATCTGCATGAAGTTAACATTTGCCGCTAAGCTGGTCCATAAATACATAGGTGATTCCTCTTCTTTCTAATAAGCCTTCTTTCTCAATGGAGTTTTAACATACCGTCATGGTATATAATCGCGTCAAGTTCTCGATTGTCGCTACAGTAAGGGCAGCTTTCTGTCTCATATATATGGTAGCTTGGGATATCATAATTGGAGAATAAAGAATGAACATCTACACGAGACTTACCTTCAAAGGCGCTAAAAATTGCTGCTGCACCTTGGATGTTAGCCCCGTAGTAGTCCAGTAAATCTAAGACGGAGCCCAGTGTCCCACCACTAGAAATGGATGAGAGCAAGACGATGGAGTTTTTGTTTAATATCACATCTTGTAAACCGCTTAAGAGCATCAACTTACGCTCAGCGTTATGCATCGGTGTTAAGACATGAATCTCATTGCCGCTGTTTACTGTCATTTGACCGTCCATTTGCAGTTCTTCTGCCATGTAGGCGCCAATGACTTCGGTTCCTTCCATACAAACAATGGTATCAATGGGCGTATTCATAAAGGGGAGTACAAGCTCTCCTGCTACTTCTCTTGCCAATGTTGTATTCGTTTTTAAATCGTATAGGTCTAGATAATGGCTTAAGTGATTCTTACTCGTAGCAAAATGCCCAGGAATAACACGCATTTGAATGTTCGGATTTTTAGCTAAAGGTATCTGTAGGTACTTCGTTACCATCTGCCGTTCCTCCATGAATCATACTGAAACAATAATAACATAAGATAGTGTAAAAGATGAATATTGTCCATATTCCCTAAAAGAACTGAATTTCAACCATGGACTTATCTGGTAGATCGCTTAAGATTGTACTATCAATAATTGTCTATTCGCACAAAGGGAGGCAAAAGATGCTAGCACGCTTAAAAGTAGACGACAGTAAACGATTTTTAATTACAGACGAGGGGGATCCATTCTTTTGGATGGGCGATACTGCTTGGGAATTATTCCATAAACTGAATAAGGAAGAAGCCGAGCTTTATTTAAGAACTAGAGCTAAACAAGGCTTTAACGTAGTACAAGCAGTTGCTCTAGCTGAATTTAACGGTTTAGAGGATGCCAATGCCTATGGCAGAAATCCCTTACAGAAGAATGCCAAAGGACACTACGATCCCACTATGCCAGATACAGGCGGAGATTACTCCTATTGGGATCACGTAGATGAAATCATTAAGCTTGCAGGAACACTAGGAATATATATTGCATTCTTACCTACATGGGGGGATAAATACAATTTAAAGTGGGGGATTGGTCCTGAGATATTCACGCCAGAGAACGCCTTTGTCTATGCCTCTTGGCTTGCTAAACGCTATCTTGCATACACAAATATCATCTGGGTTTTAGGTGGGGATCGTCCACTAGAAAATGAAACACATGAGGCGATCATCCATCAGATGGCTAGAGCATTGCCCCAGCCACGAACATTTCATCCACCAGGAGGATTTTCTTCATCTGACTTTGTACACGATGCCGATTGGCTTGATTTCAATATGATTCAAACAGGGCACAGCAGTAATTTGACAGATAACGGGATTGCTGTGCGTAAGGACTATGCAAGATTACCGATTAAGCCAAGCTTCGATAGTGAGCCTTGCTATGAGGACCATCCAATAGGATTCAAGGCAAGTAACGGCTATTTCGATGCTGCAAGCGTAAGGAGAGCTGCCTATTACAATGTGTTTTCTGGTGGCCTTGGCCATACCTATGGCCACCATTCTGTTTGGTCCATGACGACTAAGCCCACAGACTACTTCATCATGACATGGAAAGACGCGCTAAATAGACCTGGGGCACTACAGATGCAGCACTTAAAGCGCCTGATCGAATCCTTTCCTTTTTTAGAACACCACCCAGCTCCAGAGCTAACCTTAGATGTTCCTGAGCTTGAATCGGACTTAGATCCACATCCTGCAGGTGTGAATCACGCGCTAGCGATACGAGGAGAGAGGCATGCTTTAATCTATTTCCCCAATGGTATAGGGCAGATGCTCTATCTGGATAGATTTCATCAAGGTCTTATAAAACTTTCTTGGTTTAACCCACGTACAGGAGAGATCTTAGACAATAAATTAAATATGATAGGCGAACGTAAAGAGATCTGGCCACCTACTAGTGGACGAGGTGAGGACTATGTCTTAATTGTTGAGGTCTAAAACAAAAATCCCAAGAATCATCAATCTTACTAGCAATCCCAAGATGATTGAATCACAGAATTAAAAGAGCAAAAAGAAACGAAGCATAAGTGGAGATGCTTCGTTTCTTTTTACTTCATGCTATTCACTTGTAAATACTAAGCTTATTTTGCTGATTCTCTAAACTGTTTTAAGTAGCTAACGCTCTCCTTGGCCCATTCATCTTCTAGTTTTACGGTAGACGTGATATCGCCTTGCCAAGGTGTCCATAATTCAACCACCCAAGTGATGCCACGATCAAGTTTAGTACGCGCAAGATCAAGATCTAGGAACCCCTTACCTGTTGGTGTTCCTGTAAGATCAAAGCCTAGCCTCGATGCTTTTCTATCAATGCGGTAGTCTTTGCAATGAAAGTTAATGGTGTGCTTAAAAAGGGCTCTAAAGACTTCAGTTTCAGATTCGCCTTTGGCAAAATTATTCACGGGATCTAGGCAGACGGCTAAAAAAGGACTGTTCACCAAAGATACAAGTTTAGCAATCCAAGATGCCTCATAGAAATCGTGGTTCTCAATACCGAGTTTGATGCCTCTTTCTTCAAATGCAGGGAGTACGTCATTAATGAGCTCAAGTGCTTCTTCGAATGTTGGAAGAAGTGTTGGTGAATGAGGCAATGTCCTGACGAGTTTGGAGCCAAGTAAGCCTGCAACCTCGAGGTATTTTTGAAGGTTTTTTGCCTCAAGCCCTACTGTGCCTACTTCAAGCTCGATATTTGCTGCCATAGCCTCCTCTTTTAAGCGCTGTAGTTCTATTGAACTATATTGATCCAGAGGACAGTTATCTGCGATCTGAAGGACATCACAGCCAAGTTCTTTAACTTTCAAAAGGAGATCAAAAGTAGTGTATGGCTTATCTAATGTAGGGTAGCTATCTACACCTACAGCCCAGCTGTATGTCCAAGAAGAAAGTCCGATTTTAAATGCTTTACTGTTCATAGGCTTTGCTCATTTACATGTAACATTAAAGCTAAGACCTCATCAATCTTCTCAGGTTCAAATACGTCTTTCCAATTCTCTTTTAAGACATGTTTTTTGCCGTAGTCGACTGCAATCAAGGCTGCATCGGAAAATGGATTTGCACTCTTTAAGACGATCGCTAAGGGGATTTGAATATGCCCTAATAAGAAGGATTCTGCTGCGTCTCTTGGAACACCTCGCTTCACTGATTCTTCGATGGCTTCTTTCATAATGGTGGCACATAAGGCGACAACAACCTCTGCTGCTGCAGGTTCCAATAATGCCATCTGTTCGACTGTGATGCGAAAGGCCTTGTCTACAGGTGCGAACATCTCTTTGCACAATGCTTCGATAAGATCGTAATCTTCATCTGTACCAGATATTCTTGCAAGTACAATGTCTTGAATGGCTGCGATGCCACCAAAGACGTCAGCCTTTTCTGCCTCTGTATCTCGCTTTGCATATAAGGATGGATGACAAGGATGGACTACGAAGTAATGGCAGTCATCTCGCATCGCAAGCAGACCTGCTCTGGCTGCGGCAGGATCTAGTGTCAAGATTAGCGCGCCTGGCTTTAAAAGGGGCAGATATTGCTTGGATAAGTTGGGTATAGCAGCATCCGGCAGTGCAAAGACAACTACATCTGCAAGAGGTAATGCTTCTTCTGTATGCATAGCATCGTAGCCTTCTTCCTTTAAGCGCAAGATACTAGTTTCATCTTTCTCGCAGGCAATCAAGGGGATACCTGCAGTTCTCAAGTTTGGCCGGATACGAGAACCCATTTTGCCACCGGCTCCGATCAGGGCAATAGTTTTTCTGTGCATGTTTACACCTCCATATTGTGATTTTCTTTATAGATGAATGGTCTTCTTTTCTATCTGCGATTCTATCGCTTTAAAAACAACAGCCATTGTTTTTAAATTGTCTTCTCCAGATGTAGCTGCATCTCGTTTTTCTTGCCAAGCTTCTAATAAATCCTCTAAGCACCTCGGTATAGACAAGAAGACATGGCCACCGTGTAAATGCCAATCTTCTTCGGGGATATAAGGCAAGCGATCTACCATTGGAAGCACAATTTCCTCACGCCTAGTATTCGTATCAAGCAGTATCTTATTATCTGCTTGCACCTCCAATGTGCCATATTCAGCTTCTATAAATAATTTGTAAGGGAAGTGGTGCACAAGATCGCAGGCAAGGACTAAGCCTGACTCCATCTCTAGATATTGTAAGGACATGTCCACTACATTAATATCTGGATACGATTGAATCGGTTTTGAAAGTACAGAAAGTACTTCACCAAAGAGCATCCTTGCGCAATCGAAGATATGTGGGCCCATATCCCGTAAGGCCATGTGGTCCATAGTCTTTAGTGCTGGTTGGCTGTCCATAATGGCACGGTCAGGTGATCTTAAAACGAGATGGGCTCTTTTGATATCGCCTAGCACATTGCTATCTAGTATGTCTTTGACAGTTAAGAACTGCGGTTGATAGCGAAAGTTTTCATGTACTGCATACCAAACTCCAGCTGCTTTACACGCATCAACCATGCGCTTGCACGCATCCATTGTTGGAGCCATTGGCTTTTGACAGATGACATCCTTGCCATAGCGAGCGGCAATTAAAACAAGCTCTTCGTGAACTGAAGGGTCTGCGATGATGTCGGCGATATCAAAGTCTGCGTAACGAAAGACGTCTTCTGCTTCGTCATATACGTCTTTAATATGAAAGTCTTTAGCTACTTCATCGGTTCGCACCCTGGTGCGGTTCCATACCGCAGTAACCTTAGCACCACAAGCTTGCCAAGCGGGATCTGAAACCTGGACCAATAACCTGTTCCGAAAACTGCTATCTTCACACTCATATGTCTAGTCCTTTAAATTGTATACGGATAAGGCTGTGCCAGATAAGATCTGTTCTAATTCTTTGTCTGATCTTGCAGCAGTTTGATACTTGGCTAGTTCAACAGGAATATTGATGGCGTGGTCTGAAGAGAACATGAGCTTACTTGCACCAATCACCTTTAGAGCTTCTTGGACACATAAGATGCTCAGCCAACTGGGCTCAAGGTAGACATGTTCGTTTGTTCTGGCTAGATATAAGGCTTGGCTAAAGTAGAGGTCTGTACCTGCGTGGGCTAAAACAATTGGCACATCAGGAAATTCTCCTACAATATCCAATAGTCTTGCAGGATCTGCAAAGGGTGCACCGCTACCTGTGTGAATCATGAGCGGGACATTTAAGCTTTGTGCTGTTTCGAATACATGTCGTCCATCTTTAGATGGAGGGTTTATGGCATGCGCAATGGGTGTCATCTTAAGGCCTACGAAAGCTAATTCATGGATGCAACGCTTTGCTTCCGCTGTATAGTCTTCAGCTTTAAGATGAGGGTTTATAGACGCCATGCCATAGAATGTTCCTGGCTTATCTTTAGTGAGGCGGTGGATGCGGTCATGGATGGCCTTCGTATCTTCTAAGTAAGGTCTTGGCACAAAAGGCTGGACGATGGATTTTGTAACACCGTAGCGCGTCGTAAGATCTAGCAGTTCTTTTTCTGTTTGTTCAACATCGAAAACAGTGTCTACACCTAAATGTGCATGTACGTCAACGATCATATGATTCACCTTTAGCGAAGTAACGCTCTTCTCAGGTGTCGATGGAGGCAATAACGGCTGCATCAGCACCTTCCTTGTCACCAGCTTCGATTGCTAAATAGATGGCTTCATGTAAGGGGAGGGCTATCGCACCGTTGCCTGCATCTTGATAGGTCTTATCAACCATCTTCTCGAAGAAGCGCATGACGAAGGCATAGAGCTTTTTCATCAGCGGGTTATGACAGGCTTCGCCTAAGGCTGTGTGGAAGTCAAGATCTGCTTTTACCCAACGAAGACGTATCGCTTCATTGCTTGCGTCTTGATCAAGTAAGCGTTTCATCTCTAGAATAGGCTGGTGTAAGCGCTCTAAATCACTATCGTTGCGCTTCTTAACAGCAAGCCTTACAACGGTCTTCTCAATCTCTTCACGGAATTCAGCCATGGCCTCTTGGTCTTTACTGTCCATCATCAAGCTGATTAGTAAGGGATCCATGATGCTGTTGCCCATATTCTCTGCAATAAAGGTACCATTACCACGCTTGATTTCAACAACGCCAAAGGCGGATAAAATCTTCATTGCCTCCCGTACAGAGCCACGTGAAACGCCAAACAGTTCACACAGTTGTGACTCACTGGGTAATAGATCACCAGGCTTTAAGCGTCCTGTTAAGAGCATGTCTTGAAACTGCTCTAGAATAAATTCTACCGTTGTTTTTGACTGGTACTTTTCTAATTCACGTTGCATATTACTCCTCCTGCCGAGCAGACGTTAAACGTATGATGTTTATACCATCAGAGTAACATGAGAGGTGAATGCTAGTCAATTCTTTTTAGTCGAATTTACGGTCATAAAGTAAAGCTGCGACTAAGACAACAAATACAGAGCCTACATTGTGAACCAATGCACCACTGACAGGATTCAAAATGCCTTGGATAGAGAGGATAATGGCCACAAAATTTATTAGGAGTGACAAGGTGATACTGAAACGAATGGTATTTAAGGTAGCTTTGGATAAGCGCCTTAAGTAAGGGAGTTTCGTGATATCGTCACTCATCAAGGCGATGTCTGCTGCATCTACAGCAATGTCACTGCCCATTGCGCCCATAGCTACACCAACAGTTGCGGTTTTAAGGGCTGGTGCATCGTTGACGCCGTCACCGATCATGCAGACGTTTAAGCCACTAGCTTGAAGTTCTGCAATCTGACTTACTTTCTCATCTGGTAAGAGTTCAGCCTTGACGTCAGCTATATCAAGCTTATTTGCAAAATACTTAGCTGTTACAAGGTGGTCACCCGTTAAGAGTACAAGCTTTGTGCCATCCTCTTTTAGCTTTGATATGGTTTCTTTTGCTTCAAGCCTTAATACATCTGATAAAGCCAATACACCGATCAAGATATTATCTTTAGCCACACAGATAATTGCTTTACCTTGTCCTCTGAATGTCTCTAAAAGTGTAGCTGCATCTTGATTGATCTTGATACCTAGTTCATCAAGCCATTTTGCGTTGCCTGCGATGACTGTTTCACCTTGGATTTTGCCGCCAACTCCGCGGCCTGGGATCATGAAGAAATCCTCAACGCTATCTAAGATTTCATTTTGTGTATAGTCCACGACTGCCTTGGCAAGCGGATGCTCTGAATGTTGTTCTAAAGAAGCTGCAAGCCTTGCTAGATCCGTATCACTATAGTCTTGGTGGAGGCTATGGCAATCACTTACTAGAAGATTGCCATGCGTCAATGTTCCAGTCTTGTCAAAGGTGATGACGTCTACTTTGCCCATTGCTTCTAAGGCTTCACCAGATTTAATAATGACGCCATGCTTACTGGCTTGACCAATGGCTGCCATAACAGCCGTAGGGGTTGCTAGGACTAAAGCACATGGACAGAAGACCACTAAAATAGTGACGGCACGTGACAAGTCTTTTGTCACAAGACCTGTAATTAAGGCCAAGAGAAGAGAGGCTGGCACCAAGTAAGACGCCCAGCGGTCCGCAATACGTTCTGACGGTGCTTTTTTATCTTCTGCTTCACGCACTAAGCGAATCATTTTTTGTAGTGAGCTATCTTCAGAGATTGCTGTAGTCTTGATATCAATTGAACCGTAGCGGTTGATGGTGCCACAAAAGACCTGATCGCCTACTGTTTTATCTACTGGTAGAGATTCACCCGTCATGATTGATTGATCTACAGAGGTGTGCCCGCTAAGAATTAAGCCATCAAGTGGCATGCTCTCACCAGGTAGTACTCTAATGATATCGCCTAATTGAATTTCTTTTACGTCTAACATCAAGATCTCGCCGTCAGCTTTTAGTACACGGCCTTGATTCGGTGCTAAATTGACCAATGACTCCAAACCGCGCTTGGCTCGTTCAGTGGTCTTTTCTTCTAAAATACCGCCTATAGCCATAATAAAGGCGACTTCACCGGCTGCAAATATATCACCTATACCGATGGCTGCCAGCATCGCAATTGAAATGAGTAAGGCAGATGATATGCGCTGCATGCCTTTGTTATTCCAGATACGCCATATGGCAAGATACAGTAGAGGGAAGCCTGAAATAATCGTAGGTATCCATGCTGGATCTATACTGTAGTCGATATCTTGAAGCATGAAAGCTAAGCTTAAGATGAGGAAAAAGCCGCCGAAAATAGTCATCGGTATACCAGAAAAATGTTGATTGATTCGTTTAAGCATAATATCCTCCTGCAAACTTGTGTATCCATTCAAGAATTGATACAATCCATTCATTATGAAACACATTGTTCGATATCATGGTAGAATAGATTAGAGTACTGTACAAGAATTAAATGGGTCACTTTGTTCAGTACAAGACAAATAAGTTGATTTGTTCAGGAGGACGATATGTATACAACACTCGATCGCAGACAGCAAAAAACAAGGCAAGCAATATTCACTGCCTTTGCTAGCCTCTTAAATGAGCATAGTTATTCTAAAATTACTGTGCAAGAAATCATTGATGAAGCAAATGTTGGTCGTAGTACCTTCTATGCACACTTTGATACGAAAGACGATCTCTTAGATGAGATGTGTATAGACCTCTTTAACCACGTATTTTCAGATGTACAAACATCAGAAGAGACGCATGACTTCTCAATGGAGTTGGCGGAGCCAAGACCTATCGTCTCTCATATTTTGTATCACCTCTTGGATAACAAACACAATATGTTGGGGCTATTAAAATCAGATAGTGGAGAGCTTTTCTTGCACTACTTTAAACAGTATGTCAATGAATGGCTAGCGACTAAAATCCTAGATGAAATGAATCAAAGTGCTTTAGTTGCACCCAAAGACTTTTTAATCAATCACATCTCTAGTAGCTTCATAGGTATGGTGCAATGGTGGGTGAAAAGGGGCTTAATAGAAACGCCGGAAACTTTGGCAGATTACTTCTTCAGTACCCTTGGACGTTTGGATAGTCGGTGAGCTACGTAGACTACGAGTGTTGCCACGAAGATCCCTACCAAAGCGCCTACTAATACATCAATTGGATAGTGGACACCTACATGAAGTCTTGAATAGCCCATGAGTATCGCAGTGACCAATGCAGTTATGCCTGCCCATTTGGGCATTTGTCTTTGGCCTTCAATCTTAATGCTGTGTAATACGATGACAAAGGCACTACCAAAGGCTGTTGCCGTATGACCGGATGGGAAGGACGACTCGCTTTGAGGTCCAATCAAGTTTTTTACGTTCGCAAGTACTTCATAAGGTCTAGGTCTATTCACAAGTTCTTTTAATACCAGTGTGTTTAAAATGTGGGTACAGAGTAAGGATATTAACAGTAGTAGACCCGATTGCCTTGTTTTCTTAAAGAAGAGCAGTATAAGCCCTAAAGCAATCCATATATAACCGTTATCACCTAGAGCTGTGAATATGATGAAAAAACGGTTGGACACTGGATTTAAAAACCAGTCTTGAAGTTGAAGTAAAAGAGTCGTATCCCAAGTAGGAAACATAGTTTTTCTCCTGTATTGTAAAATCGATGTTAGGAATTTTATTTAGTGTAGCAGATTCTTAAAGATCTGACGATCTTGTACGTATGGTCTAAAAAAAATTCTTGTATAATGCAAATATAGCCTAAAAGCTTGTTTAAGTGCAGCTTTAAGGGCAGTTGCAACCATTGGTTGCGGCAATTTCAAAGCCTAATTGCTGTTGTGCTACTACGAGGCAGGCTAAGCTTTAGATGCAGCAGGGGGGAACCTTGTTAGCCTAAGCAGGAGGAATACAAGAGATGATTTTAGCAGATAAAATACTGAACTTAAGAAAGAGTAATGGTTGGTCACAAGAAGACTTAGCCGAAAAATTACATGTATCGAGGCAGTCGATCTCGAAATGGGAGAGTGCAGCTGCCATACCTGATATTAATCGCATCCTTGAGATGGCAGACATCTTTGGTGTCACCACAGACTATCTTTTAAAAGATGAGTTAGAAACACTAGAATATAGTGATACGGATTCATTGGATGCCAAGCGTTTAATCGGGGTTTCAGAAGTCAATGAATTTATTAATGCGCAGCAAGTGAAAGCAAGACAGATAGGTCTTGGTGTGATGCTTTGTATCCTTGCACCGATTCTAGTCGTCATATTACCTGTGTGGGCAGAGTCAAGTGGAAACTTCTCTGAAAACCTTGCAGTAGTGATTGGTCTCGTTGCTTTATTTTGTCTTATTGGACCTGCAGTAGCCATCTTTATATTTAGTGGTCAAGGCAGTATGCGTTTTGATTACATAGAAGAAGGTGCATTTGATTTAGACTATGGTGTTAGCGGGATCATCAAGGATCAAAAGATGCGTTACCAACGTAGTTATACCAGGACGGTCATGGTGGCCGTAATGCTCTTGATATTCTCAGCTGTACCTTTAATTACAGTAGCCATCTTATTAGAAAACGATGTTTTGACTGTGCTCTTCGTAGGTGTCTTATTAGCGACAATCTCCATTGCTGTGCGCTTGCTCATCATCGCGGGTATGAGGAATTCTAGTTACGATCAGTTATTAAAAGAAGGGGAGTATGCACCTGCATCTATTGAAGCAGAGAAGAAGACCGGACACATTGCAGCGCTCTACTGGCCACTTGTTACCGCAGGCTACCTGCTTTGGAGTTTCTTAACCATGGATTGGCACATCACCTGGCTTGTTTGGCCGATTGCAGGTGTCCTCTTTGGAGCGATCAGTGCAATGGTGAATATGTTTAGTAAAGAGTAAACACAAGATGGTGGGTGCGGTGCCAACCTTAATGCACCCACTATCTAAGATTTTAGACCTTAGTTCCTTGTGCTAAAATGATTATAAAGCTTAAACTTGGCTTTAAGTCAAGCAATTGGTAAAGGAGCATCAATATGTCTTATTCCATTGGTCAGGTATCAGAACGCTTAGGCATCCCAGCATCCACCATTCGCTTCTACGATAAGGAAGGTCTATTACCTTTCCTAGAGCGTACAGAAGGTGGAGTTCGCGTGTTCTCCGATCACGATATTTCGTGGTTGAACTTAATTGAGTGTCTTAAGATGACGAATATGCCACTAAAAGACATTAAACAATTTATTGATTGGTTCCAAGAAGGAGATTCTACTTTAGAAGAACGTCGCCAGATGTTCTATGAAAGAAAAGCGTGTGTAGAAGAGCAAATGGCCATTTTACAACGTGTACTCGATACAGTGAATTACAAGTGCTGGTTCTACGATACATCTGTAGAAGCGGGTACAAGTGATGTGCATAGGAAGATGGATCCTGATGACATTCCAGAAAACATTCAATTGCTCAAAGCAAAAACACTCGCATAGTGTATACTGTATCTATATTAATTTGAAGTGAGGTGGTGCCTATGGATATTAAGGAACGAATAGAAGTTGTCGTGGACAGACTGAAGAACGACGACAAACTAATGGAGAAGTTCAAGGCAGATCCGACCAAGACCATTGAATCGGTATTGGGCGTAGATTTACCAGATGGAGTCCTCGACAAGGTCGTGGACGGTGTAAAGGCGAAACTGTCAGGTGATAAGCTGAAAGGCGCAGTTGACGGAATTAAAGGCATCTTTGGAAAATAGACCACACACAATAAGCGACAAAATTGAACGGGAGGTAGATATTCTACCTCCCGTTTGCAATGTATCAATCTTTAAATTCAAGGCTTAGCAGCAACCGCAGCCGCCACCAGGAATCTGTCTGACGACATTTGGACGCCATCTGGATAAGATCTCGCGAATCTTCTCAGGTTCGACTTTGAATTCACGGTCGTAAGTGAGAAGGCCGTTTGTTTCTTGCTCAACGTCAGTTAACTGTGTGTAACAGAAGCCAAAGACATACTCGGAATCAAGGATGCTGCCAAAGACATGCTCTAGTTGACTCAAATAAGCATCTTCGCTATCTGCTTGTGTGTAGCCCCATGACTTTGTTGCATCGTTTTGGTATGCGACACCACCTACTTCAGTTAAGAGGATTGGCTCACCACTATAGCAGTAGCCATCAGCATAGACTGAACGAGAAGTGGCTTGGGCCGATAAGAGCATTTCAGGATCGTTCATGACATCAATGAAGAACTGAACTTTTCTGCTATCTGCAGGATTATCAGGGTTGCCATGTGAATAGTTATGGATGGCACAGATGTCAGTCTTTGTTAGTTGCCAACCATCATTGTTCACGACAGGTCTTGTCTGATCGATGGACTTTAGCATGTAATACAGTGCTTCTGTATGAGCTTGTTGTGCCTTGTCGCGCTGTATCTCAGGAATGCCCCAGCTCTCATTGAATGGTACCCACGCTACGATAGATGGATGGTTATAGTCGCGGCGAATGATTTCTGCCCATTCATGCTGTAAGCGCATAGCAGCCTTATCGGTGTAGAC
The DNA here is from genome assembly GCA_964468675.1 of uncultured Oscillospiraceae bacterium. Taxonomy (GTDB): domain Bacteria; phylum Bacillota; class Clostridia; order Saccharofermentanales; family Fastidiosipilaceae; genus CAYXVJ01. The sequence continues at coordinate 3,038 of CAYXVJ010000023.1, read as the reverse complement.
GCCAGGTGCGGCTATTTCACCCCAAACAAGGTAACCTAATTTATCAGCCCAGTACATGAAACGAGGATCTTCTACCTTCTGATGTTTGCGGCAGCCATTGAAGCCCATTTCTTTACAAGCTTCGATATCAAACTTTAATGCTTCGTCAGTTGGTGCGGTCATGAGCCCGTCCGGCCAGTAGCCTTGATCTAAGACTAACTTGTAATAGTAAGGATGGTTGTTTAGGTAAGTTAAACCATTTTCTTCGTGAACCTTACGCATACCAAAGTAACTGTCTACGGCATCGATGACTTTGCCTTTTTGATACAAGACGACTTTGATGTCGAATAGATTCGGATTGTGTGGCCACCATAAGCGTTGGCCGCCATGGGCAATGCCAGTATCAGCACTTAAACCTAAGACGTTAATGGCACGGTGGATCAGGCGGCTGCCATGTACCTCTACATGATCGCTTGAAACTGCTTCACCTTCGAAGCTGATGTCTATTTCTACGGTTAAATCATCAGAATCGTGTCTATAGCGATTTAGGCCAGCAAGTTCAATCTTAAGATCAATTAAACCGTTGTCGATGTCAGGTGTCATCTTCATGTAGTCAACATGAATTGGATTGACATTCTCTAACCAGACGGTCTGCCAGATTCCGGTTGTACGTGTGTAATAGATACCGAAGCTATCGTCACGCCAGGTTTGCTTACCTCTGGGGATTTCTTCGTCGTGTGTTGGGTCACTAACAAATACGGTGACTTGTTGATCACTACCGGTCTGCCAGTCTTCTGTCAGATAATCGGTGACGTCAACTGAGAAGCTAACATGCCCACCTGTGTGGCTTGTTGCGAGTTTACCGTTGATGTATACCTTACAGCGATAGTCGACTGCACCAAAGTGCATGATGACGCGGCCTTGCCAGTCGGAAGGGATGTTGAAGTCACGTTTGTACCAGACATGTTCGTGCCTGCTAGTATCGTGAATGCCACTTAATGGACTCTCTGGGCAAAAGGGTACCTGAATCTCTAGTGGTAAGCTGATTTCAGGACGTTCCCAGTGTTCTTCCAGGCCAATAGCCTGATTATCGAATGCAAAACCCCAGCTACCATTTAAGTTGAGCCAGTTTTCGCGACGGAATTGAGGACGTGGATACTCTTGTCTCATGATTTACTCTCCCTACAGTGAATGTAGTTTTATTTAGGTCTTATTCAACTGTTTTAGTGATTGCTTATGTTTGCAACAAAAAAACTGAAACAAAACCTATCTTGCATTCATATTCTATCTGTTAATTGGGGCTTTGTGAACGAGCTAAATCCACAAGAATACAAGCTTTTGTTTGTTCACTATGTCGATCTTTGGTGTTTTATCCTTTTTATTGTACAGAATCACGTTGCGAAACGATTGGAATGATACAATTATTTTGAAACAAAGGGGGTTTATTGCATGAAGAAGCAAATTGTTCTGGATTTAAACAATATTGAATATGCAGCAAAAGTTACTAAGGCATTGAGTTCACCTGTACGTTTAGAGATATTGAGGTTGTTGCTCAGTCGAAATATCAATGTTAGTGAGATAGCACGAGTCTTTGATTTGCCACTCTCTTCTGTATCGAATCATGTTTCGGTATTAGAAGATGCAGACCTTATTATTACTACCGAAAGGCCAGGCGTAAGAGGCGCACAAAAAGTATGTGCAGTTGCTTGTGAGAATATTCATTTTAATTTATACGAAACTATGGATACAGGAAAAGAGGAATCTTATATCTATGAAATGGGTGTTGGCCACTATTATGATATAGAAGTGAAAGCACCTTGTGGAATTGTCTCTCACCAGTCCTACCTGGGTATTGAAGATAACCCTGCAGATTTTTATGGAGTGGACAGACTAGAAGCTGAGTTGATTTGGTTTCAGTCAGGGCATGTTGAGTATCGTTTTCCATTAGATGTTGACTACAATGCGGATATCACGAGGCTCTTGTTCACATTTGAAGTTTGCTCAGAAGCGCCAGGCTATAACAATATTTGGCCTTCCGATATAGCACTTTGTGTCAATGGGGTAGACGCAGCTACCATTCATTCTCATGGTGACTATGGAGGTGTGAGAGGTGCTCTAAATCCTAGTTGGTGGTCCGATGGTAGTACTCAGTACGGTCTATTGCATCAGCTTGAGATTAATTCCAACGGTACATATGTCGATCAGATGAAGCAGTCGGATATGAATATTATGGATATTGATTTACACAAACCGTATGTTTCGTTGAAGCTTGCTGTAAAGGAAGATTCAGAATTTTGTGGTGGCTTAAATCTCTTTGGCCCTCAGTTTGGTAACCATCGTCAAGGGATTGTTATGGAAATTTTCTCGAGTCGAAAAAACAATGGAAGAGTCGCAAAGGAAGAGGCTGTAAAAGAAGTGTAAATAATATAGTTCCAAAATTTATGGAGACTAAAGCAAGTAGTAACTGTAAATTTGTACTAAAATATTATTGAAATACTATAGTTTTATTGTTATTATCGTTAATAGAGGTGTTACTGCTTAGTTAAATGCATAGAAAAATGCATTGCTTACAGTGGCAAAGGTATTTATTACTTCGAGAATTTTGACATGGAGGTCGAAAAAATGAAGAAATTGCTGTCCATTTTATTAGCGTCAGCCCTATCTCTCACGTTATTAGCTGCATGTGGCAATGGTGGAGGAGATTCTACTGATCCAGCACCGAATGGTAATGGTGATGTTACGGATGAACCGACTGATGAGGAGGAGCCTTCTGTTAAACCAGGGGCAAAAGGAACAATTGAATTCTGGACCATGTTTACAGGTGCAGACGGATCTAGTATGCAACAGATTGTTGATGAGTATAATGCGACAAATCCAGACTATACGGTCAACCATCGTCCACTAGAAGCGAATGATCTATATCTGAATATGCCATTAGCTATTCAATCGAAACAAGATGTACCAGATGTTGTTATGAACCATGTTGAACGAGTACCGATATTTGTTGAAAATGGTTTCCTAGAAGATTTATCACCTTATCTAGATGAAGCTGGTATCAG
>CAYXVJ010000022.1:18393-18640 GCA_964468675.1 uncultured Oscillospiraceae bacterium | reverse complement strand
ATTCTAAATGCTTACTCACGCGGCACGCTAAAACCAAGGGGCTTTTATCCAGCCCCTTCACTTCAATTCCTGGTACTTCAAACGTTTTTAATGAGAGTTCTTTTAGTTTATCTTTATCCCGACCTGAGACGACACCACACCAGTCACAGTCACGAGCAAGATTTTGATCTACAAGATTTATGGCAAATTCACCCGATTCCCGAATAAACTTATGTGTTAAACGGGTCTTCCTAAGCGAGATGGATAC
>CAYXVJ010000022.1:0-18383 GCA_964468675.1 uncultured Oscillospiraceae bacterium | reverse complement strand
CTTGCGGTGGCGAGGTACATACAATACCCGCCCAAGCTACAGTTGCAATGTTATCTAAGTCCTCACCTGTCTCCATGACCCCACGACTTGAAACCAATACAACTGGCGTTGGTGCGAGCGCCGTTGTAGCCCCCAATTCAAATCTATCTAATTTCACCTCAAGCCTCCGATCTATACAGTGAACTTGCTGGTACGATGTACTCTCCACTTGCGTTTACCATTTCCAAATCCAACAAGAAAGCCTTGGACGCTACCCCTCCGGTAAAGCCCGTTAACTTACGATCTTGGCCTAAGACTCGGTGGCAAGGCGTCCATATGCATACAGGATTTTGGCCACAAGCCATGCCTACAGCGCGGCTGATGTTTCTAGCCTTCTGACGCAAACTATTCGGATCTAAGTCCGGTTCAATGCTTTCGATGTATCGCAAGGCAACTTCCATATAAGACCTTGTCTCACCATACGGTATCTCCCTTAAGAGTTCCCAAATCGCTTTTTGGAAATGTGTTGCATGCTTTTCTTTCACGTCGATATCGAGTGTTGTGCGATGCCCCCTCAAATAAGCTTCTATCTGCTCTACGCAATCGTTAACAGCTTTTGGTAAATCCATAGCGTTTACCTCAGCTCGAATTACTTCTCCACTCGTAGACAAGAGGCCTGCTGCATAGGCGTAATCGAATAGTTTAGATGCTTCTATTGTTTCACCGTACTGTAAAAAATCGATGGAATAAATAGAATCCTTATCACCGTAAACAACAATAACACTTGGCTTAAACGGTATAAAGGCATAGGCCTTAGGGCTATACTCATGCCTCAAAATCGAAAAGAGTTTAGCATCTTGCCAAGCCTTGCCAAGTGGCATTACATCTCTTAATCTGCCGTCTTCATTAAAGCCTTTTTCCTTTAAGCTTGTACTTACATGGTCATATTCTTGAGGAATCAATAACTCCAAGCGATGGAGCATACCCTCATCAAAGACAAGCTCTAATAAAGCATCAATCCAAAGATCAATTTGCATGGAAGCAATTTCATTTAAATACAGATGTACTCTAGCTGTAAAAGGTGCTCTTGGTTCTACAAAACAGCAGACGGCGCCTAAAAAGGCACCGTCTTTTTCTACAGCATATAAATAAGCTTTAGGCTCCATCTGCATCCATTTAGCAACGATATCACGAGCAGCTCTATAAGGCCTGTCTAACTGGCCATTTTCCACCAAGGCTCTATGGTCTTTTATCAATAATGGTCTCAAACGATAGGCATCTTGGCTCATAGTTCCTCCTAATGTCCTGTGAGGAAGGCTCCTTTAGAACCACTGGCCTTGTCCTCAGCAGTCTGGTTTGTAAAGGATGTCGAGATCATCAGTTTGATGCGATTCAACTGGTTAACCTCAGAGGCACCCGGATCGTAGTCTACTGCTACTATATTAGCATACGGATACTGTCTGCGGAGTTCTTTCATCATCCCTTTTCCTGTGACATGGTTCGGTAAACAAGCAAAGGGCTGGGCACAAACAATATTCGGTGCACCTGACTCAATTAACTCGATCATTTCAGCCGTTAAGAACCAACCTTCACCGGTAGCATTGCCCAAATCCAAAATGTTTTCTGCTTTATTAGCAAGCTCATCTATGGTCTCAGGTACCGGGAACATACCGCTTTCTTTCAAGCGACGTTTGATGCGTTTACGGTACTGCTCTAGTAGTGTAATACCAAGCCTTGCAGCAATCGCACCGCCTGCGCCACCTGCCAATTCCTTATGCTTATAAATTGCATTTCTAAAGCAATACAAGAAGAAGTCCAATAAGCCTGGTACGACCGCTTCACAGCCTTCGCTCTCAATGACTTCCACTACATTGTTATTGGCATCAGGCTGGAATTTAACCAATATCTCCCCTACTACACCAACTCGTGGCAATCTATCCATATCTTTCATAGGGAAGTTTGTAAATGCAGTTACAATCTCATCAATAAGGCTGTTGTAACCATATTCATCTACTTCAGCGTTACCTAAGAATTCAGCAGATCGATCCAGCCAAAGCTGGTATAAAGCATTGGCAGAGCCTTTATCTTTTTCGTAAGGACGAACCCGTAAGAGTACGGTTTGCAATAAGTCACCTAAGACTATTGCTTGAATGGCTCGGTGTAAGTCACCCGGCTTAATTTTAAAGCCTGGATTACTCTCAAAGCCTTGTACGGATAAGGCAATAACTGGTACTTGTGGCATATGGGCATCTTTTAGAGCCTTACGTAAGAAAGCTACGTAGTTTGTAGCTCTACAGCCACCACCAGTTTGTGTAATTAATAGCGACGTTTTGTTTGGATCGTATTGACCGCTTTGCAGCGCATTGATCAACTGTCCAACAACTAAAATAGTTGGATAACATGCGTCGTTATTCACATACTTTAGACCCGTCTCAATGTCTTCTTTTGAAGCATGCTCGAGTACTTTAATCTTGAAACCTGCTCGCTTCAGCGCAGCTTCAACGAGTTTAAAGTGAGTCGGTGCCATTTGTGGGGCAAGAAGAGTGTGCTCAGCTTTCATGTCTTCTGTAAACGAAATAGATTTTGTCACGTAAGCAGCTTCATTTGGATCTTGCTTTGCACGTTCTCTAGCAAGTGCTTCAGACTCAAGTCTGTTTAATGCTTTACGACTTGGATCATCTAAATGTTCTTGCAACTGTACAAGGTCAGTCATTGCACGTGTGTAATCGAGCTTTACATCTGCTTTCGCAGCATTAGCGGATACACCTTCTAATGTATATTGCTCATTTGCGTGTAAGACTGATTTAGCAGCATCAAGAACCCTTGAAGCGACTGCAGCCACGTTCTCACCTAATTCTTGTTTTTGCTTGGCTAAACGTTCTTTGATTTCAGCAATGAGTTCAGCGTAATCTATGAAATCATGGCTTAATCCACCTTGATCGTCATCACCATCATCTTCATCTTCAGCTTCTATGGCTCTGGCAATCATTTCAGCTTCTCTAAGTGCCTCTGCTCGCTTTCTAGATAACTCTTGTTGCCTTTCTCGCTCTTCCATAGCGACCTTCAAGGAACGTAAACGAATTCTTGCAGCACCTAAGTTTGATACTTCATCAATCTTAAGCAAGGTATATATCTTACCTTGTGATTCTAGAATCTCTTGCGTCTGATCAGAAGTAACGGCATCAATGCCGCAACCAAAGCTATTTAACTGAACCAATTCTAAGTTTTCTTCTTGGGCAACGAAAGCTGCAGCTTCGTATAGCCTTGAATGGTAAGCCCATTGGTCAACAACTCGAATTGGCCTACTCAAGATGCCTGGTCTAGCCACAGAGTCTTCCGTTAATACAGCCATACCTAAGGTATTAATAAGTTGTGCAATACCGTGGTTGATGCCTGGATCCATATGGTAAGGTCTACCTGCTAAAACAATACCCTTTTGATTGGTTTCTTTTAGCATTAAGACGATTTCATCACCTTTTTTACGGATGTCTTCTGTCGCAGCTTCCTGCTCGGCATAAGCTAGTTTACATGCTTGACGCACTTCTTTTTTCGTAATATCAGACCAACCATGCTCTTTAAACATCTCATAGACCTTATCAGCGAGCTTATCTGGATGGTGTAAAGGCAAGAATGGTTGCAAGAATTTAATATCCGTCTCTCTTAGATCGTCCATGTTGTTGGCAATAACCTCAGGGTAACTAACCACGATTGGACAGTTAAAGTGATTGTTCGCATTGGCATTCTCTTTTTGCTCGTATGGAATCGATGGATAGAAGATCGCATCAATCTTGGATTTTAAGAGTATATCTATATGACCGTGAACCATTTTAGCGGGGTAGCAAACAGATTCCGACGGAATGGTTTCCATACCACGCTCGTACACTTGATGGCTTGATCTTGGTGTCAATTGCACCCTGAAGCCCAGCTCATTAAACATGGTGAACCAAAGGGGGTAGTTTTCATAGATATTTAAAACCCTAGGTATGCCAATGATGCCACGTGGTGCTTTAGCTGCTGGCAAAGGCTTATAGTGCCTAAACATACGCTCGTTTCTATAGTCGTACATATTAGGTAAGGGCTCTTTGATTTCAGTCGTTCCTGCGCCTCTTTCACAACGGTTACCCGACACGTGACGATGCCCATCTGGGAACTCAACAATGGTTAATTTACAGCGGTTACCACAGAGCAGACAATTCGTCATCTCTGTCTCCATCTCGAAGCCTTCTAGTGCAGCAAGATCTAACACTGTGGATTTAGACTTCTTATCCCAATGTGATCTGGCAATTAAAGCGGCTCCGAATGCACCCATTAAACCTGCGATGTTTGGTCTGACGACCTCGCGACCTGCAATGGTTTCGAATGAGCGTAATATGGCATCATTCAAGAATGTACCACCTTGAACCACCACTTTATCGCCCATCTCATCGGGGTCTTTTAGCTTAATGACTTTATATAAGGCGTTGCGCACGACAGAATAAGACAAGCCGGCCGAAATATCACCAACACTTGCCCCTTCTTTTTGTGCTTGCTTCACCCTTGAGTTCATGAACACGGTGCAACGTGTACCTAAATCAACTGGATTCTTGGCTTCTAGTGCAGCCTTAGCAAAGGCCGGTACTTCCATGCCCAATCCATGAGCAAAGGTTTGGATAAAGGAGCCACATCCAGAAGAACACGCTTCATTCAACATGATGTTATCAATTACACCATTTCTGATGCGCATACACTTCATGTCTTGACCACCGATATCTACAATGAAATTCACACCAGGCAAGAAGAACTCAGCGCCTCTATAGTGTGCCATGGTTTCAATCTCACCCTCATCAATACCGAGAGCTGACTGAATCAAGGATTCACCGTAGCCTGTGACACAAGACCTTGCGATATACGCATCTTGTGGCATCTTAGTATAGAGATCCTCTAATGCCTCAATCGTGGATTTAACAGGAGATCCTCTGTTCGATGAATAGTGTGAATAGTATAGTTCTCCGTCTTGACCGATCAGTACTACCTTAGTAGTGGTTGATCCACCATCAATACCGAGGAAGGCAGGACCACTAAGACTTTGTAAGTCTCTTGTTTCCACAGACGCTTTGTTGTGTCTAGCATCAAATGCCTCTTTATCTGCTTTTGTTCGGAACAGTGGTGGTATATGAGAGATATCCTCAGCCACTTCTCCTCCCTTGTCTAGAAGGCTTGTTAGGTCTCCTAAACGAAGTACAGCAGAATTCTCAGACATCAAAGCTGCGCCAATTGCGACATAGAGTTCCGCGTTATCAGGCTTCAAGAACTTGTCGACACGTCCAGATAAACTGCGTTCAAAGGCATGTCTTAATTCTGGTAAGAAATGTAAGGGTCCTCCAAGGAAGATGACGTTCCCTTTAATGGGACGCCCCTGGGCAAGACCAGCTATGGTTTGTGTAACCACCGCTTGTAAGACAGATGCTGCTAGATCATTTTTCGATGCACCTTCGTTTAATAAAGGTTGCAGGTCTGTTTTAGCAAACACACCACAGCGTGATGCGATGGGGTAGAGATTTTCATATTTTGAGGCCATCTCATTTAGGCCTGCTGCATCGGTTTGTAGAAGTTGAGCCATCTGATCGATGAACGATCCTGTACCACCTGCACATGTTCCATTCATGCGCTGTTCAGGCGTAGGCTTTAAATAGGTAATCTTGGCATCTTCTCCACCCAGCTCGATGATGACATCGGCTTCGGGATTGAATCGATTGATCGCTTCTGTTTCAGCGATAACTTCTTGTACAAAAGGCACGTCTAACCATTTCGCTACTAATACGCCACCTGAACCGGTAATACTAATGCGAACATGACTGTCTGGATGCGCCTTTGCTGCTTCGTCTATAACGTTACGAATAACACCTTTAATATCTGAGTTATGACGCTGATAAGAACTATACAAGATCTTATCTTCTTCATCTAACAACACTACTTTAATCGTAGTTGATCCGATATCTAGGCCCATTCGTAAACATAGATCCTCTTTATACTCAATCATGTAAAATCCTCCGATTTCACTTATGAAAGGACTTGTTTTGAACGGTACATAAGTCTCTTTATCTTGATGTTCAAACTATATTATAACAAGGACTTGTAGAAAATCAAAACAAATACGTAATTATCTATTTAAAATTGTTAAATATCGACTTTGATTCTCTTAACATTGATAACAAAACAGGGCTGAAGCTTAGCCTCAACCCTGGTTCATTTCAAAAAGCGATTCGATTAAGATCCGAACAAATTCATGCGGAATAGCATGGCTTCGTCATCTGGATCGTCACAAACGACTTTCGCTTGTACCAGTTTACCACCCTCAATCAGATGAAGTAGTCCGGTAATCTGGCTAAGCTTACTCTTCAGATTCAAGCGATCGCCCTCTTCTGTGATTAAGTAGACATTACCCTTACATCTGTCGAGTGCGTCCATAAACTTCTGAACATCAATATCATGCATATCAAAGCTAGTTGGCATATGGGCCTCCTTATTAGTTATTTCCCTCGTTACAGGAATAATCCTGATCGGATTATATCATATTTCGAACGCAATATACTCACAAAACGTTCAATCTTCCGATGAATTGAAGATATTATCGCGATTTCGTACCAAATACACGAGCCAACAGGCTAGTGCAAGAATAATTACTTCGATGCCCAGCATCAAGGTAAAGCGTTCGAAACTATTCTGAGCAATTAAAATATCTATGCCTACAACTAAACTGAAGATGGCTAAAAAGAGCAATACACGACCAAAAAAGGTAGTTTTTAATAGAGTCCAGATCTGTGTCCAAACAGATGGCGGTATCTCTTGTAGTGTTATTTGTTTCCCCTTAGAAGCCGTTGTTTTTTTCACTGGCTTTTTTGTTGTGGCCATCGCGAATCCTCCTCAATTGAAGCTACTTTATATGATATCATGATTTAGATCGGAGGTAGACAAACCGTGCCCTTAGATGGAGTAACAGCCTTTTATTTAGCTGAAGAATTAAACGATGCACTGGCAGGAGCCAGAATCGATAAAGTACAACAACCGTCTCGGACAGACATCCTTTTGTCTGTGCGTAGCCTTGGGAAGAACAGAAAGCTCATTTTATCTGCTAACCCTTCCCAACCCCGTATCCACTTCACCGAAGAAGCACGTGAGATGCCCAAGATTGCTCCACGCTTTTGTATGCTTTTAAGAAAGTATTTAATTGGTTCTAGAATTGAGAAAGTGGAAACTGTGGGTTTTGATCGAGTTTTTATCTTCCACATCTCTAGTCAAGATGAATTAGGTGATAAAAGCCAAAGACGCTTAATTCTAGAAGTCATGGGTCGTTATTCTAACTTGATCTTCGTCTCCAATGAAGACATCATCATCGACGCGATTAACCATGTGGACCATCAAATGTCTCGGGTACGTGAAGTCATGCCTGCAAGGCCCTTTGTGCCTGCACCAGCACAAGATAAGTTAGAACCGGCGGATGCATTAACTGCACTCTCAGAAGCTGTATTTTGGCCTACTAGCGAATCTTTAAGCTATAACCATAAATTAGAGAAATACCTCTTAGATAACATTCAAGGCGTCTCCCCTCAACTCAGTAGAGACTTTATCCAAAGTGCAGGACTAGACTTAAGGCATAGCTATCAAAGCCTAAATGATTCAGAGCGTGTACGACTAGATCTTGTCTTGAAAGATAAATTGGCAAGTATCTTGGCCTTTTCTTATGAACCGTCTTTGTTCTATAAAGATGATGAGAACACACCTTTTGATTTCCATGCTCTACCCTTAGAGCATATGGGCATACGCCAAAGTAGAGCTAGCATTTCAGATTGCATGATGGAATACTATACCGTTCGTGAAGCGGACAATCAGTTTAAGCAAAGACGCCAATTCCTTGAACGGACCATCAATCAAGCAAGAGCAAAGTTGCGTAAGAAAAGAGACATCCATGCAAGGGATGTCGATAGCAGTAAGAATTTCGATCGTTATCGGGAAAAGGCAGATATTTTGATGAGTAATCTGCACTTGATTCAAGAAGGCGACAAAGAACTCGTTACCATAGACTTTTATGACCCAGAGATGAAGGAAATAAAGATCGAGTTGAATCCACACCGCAGTCCAGCTTGGAACGGGCAGCATTTATATAAGCTTTACAATAAAAACAAGACAAGGCACGAACAAGCAAGTCGCTTCTTAAAAGAAGACAATGCAGAATTCTTGTGGCTTGATTCCATCGCTAATGAAATCAGCAATGCCAAGACCATGGAAGATCTAGGCTTGATTCGAGATGAAATGCGCCAAGGAAAACTCTTGGATACAACGGGTCCAAAGCAAGCACTCCATGCAAAAAAACAACATAAAAAGAGCAAGCGAGTAAAGGCACAAGAGGCCTTGCCGATGCGGCGCTTCACCTCGACGGATGGATTCACTATTTTAGCTGGAAGAAACAATTTACAAAATGATCAGCTCACCTTGCGGATTGCACAGAAAAATGACCTATGGTTCCACGTGCAAAAAGCCCCCGGTACACACGTAGTCGTACGTACAGAAGGCAAAGAAGTGCCAGATCAAACACTTTTAGAAGCAGCTGAAATTGCTGCATGGTTTAGTAGATCTGGTAAGGCAGGTAGAGACATTGAAAATGGTGGCGCTAAGATTGCCATCGATTACTGCCCAGTATCCCATGTAAGAAAACCTGGAGGTGCAAGGCCTGGTATGGTCATTTACGACCGCTATCAAACCATCTTAGCTGAGGCAAAGAACCCCGATCACTTGGGGACCAAAGCTGGAGATGCTTTTTCTTCTTCAGATATGGATTGAGTATTTCTACTAGGAATATCTTCTAAGCTTAAATCAAACTCCTTCAGGTAGCGATCTCTAAACTTAGGGTTCGTCTCCCCGAGGGAGTAAATACAACCACAATACTTTTGACGGTATAAACCGTCTTCTCTGGCCATTTCTTGACCTTCTCTATAGCCATCTCTAAAGTCTCTGACTAAGAATTCAATGCCATGCCTTTTAGCGGCAAGCTTACCAGCTGCTACAATGGCATCGTAGTTTTGCCATGGGCTAACAAGCAAGGCGGTTGTGAAGCGCTTAAAGCCATTTTTAGCTGCGTAAGCTGCAGCAAGATTCATTCTTAAGCTATAGCAAGATAAGCAATGCGCTTTTTTGTCCATGGTCGGGAATGCACGCCATTTATCCTCTTGATAGCTATCATCGATCTCTACATCGATATCTTTAATCTCACTAAACAGTAAGACATTTTTAAGACGCTTATCGTGCTCTTCTTGAGGGTGAATATTAGGGTTTACAAAAAAACCACTGACTTCAAACCCCTCTTCCCTAAGTGCCTTTAATGGATATTCAGCACAAGGAGCACAGCATATATGTAATAGTACTTTATTGTCCATCTCACTCCTATTGACCTTCTGTAGGCCAATCCTCAAAACGTATTTGCTCTTTATCGAGGTTGTTTTGTGTATGTATTCCTGCTCTTCCAAGACCCTTTAAACGTTCTTCATAGTCTGGTGGACAAACTATTCCCAAGTGATCCCAGGCAAGCCTTGTTAGCAAACGTCCTCGTGGCGTCTTCGCTAAGAAGCCTAATTGCATCAAGTAAGGCTCGTACACATCTTCAATCGTTGCACGGTCTTCACCCGTAATAGCGGCCATGTTATCTAAGCCTACAGGCCCACCACCAAAGACCTCAATCATGGTCCTCATCAGGCGCCTGTCAACTGCATCCAAACCCATCTCGTCAATTTCGAGTGCGTTTAGACCATAGTCTGCAAGATCACCTGTAATGATGCCACGACCTTTAATCTGCGCAAAATCACGTAAGCGTTTTAAGAGCCTGATTGCAATTCTAGGGGTACCTCTAGAACGCTTCGCCATCTCCATGATGCCCTCTTCGTCAACACCAATGTTCAAAATTGCTGCATCTCGCTTGATAATCAAGGCGAGTTCATCCGGGCTATACATACGAAGCCTGTTCACCACACCAAAACGATCTCGCATAGGTGCAGTAATCAGTCCTGCTCTTGTTGTAGCACCAATTAAGGTAAACGGTGGCAGATCCAAACGAATGGTTCTAGCACCAGGTCCTTGCCCGATCATAATGTCTAAAGCAAAGTCTTCCATGGCAGGATACAAGGCTTCTTCTACATTACGATTTAAACGGTGGATCTCGTCTATGAATAAGACTTCTCTTGGTTCTAGGCTCGTTAAAATAGCAGCAAGGTCTCCTGCCTTTTCTATGGTAGGACCTGTTGTAATACGAAGGCCTACACCTAGTTCATTGGCAATGATGCCTGCAAGTGTTGTTTTACCAAGGCCTGGTGGCCCATATAAAAGCACATGATCCAATGCTTCTTCACGAAGCTTTGCTGCTTCGATAAAGATTTGCAAATTTTCTTTTACTTTGGTCTGACCGTAGTATTCCGCCCATCTTGTCGGTCTTAGGCCTGCCTCGTCACTGTCATGTTGACTGCGCGCTGTTTGAACGATGCGTTCGTCCTCACCAACAGATGCCTCGTCATAAAAGTTGTCGGAAGCACCATCATATGGATCATAGCTAAAGTTATCGTCTTGTTTCACTTTGTTACCGTCCTGTTAGCGTCCGACTGCCTTCAAGGCTAAACGGATGTTTTCTTGTAAACTTTCTGCTTCGCTATATGTCTTCTTTACGAGTTGTAGTGCTTCTGCATTTGTAAAGCCAAGTACAATCAATGCACTCAGAACCTCTGTTCTTGGATCTCCTGGGCTTGTGCTTGATGCTACAGCTACCTTACTTGTGGCAGTATCTGTGAAGCTTAAGCCTTTGAATTTATCACGTAACTCCAAAATCAAGCGCTCAGCACCTTTTTTACCGATGCCCTTGACCGTCGTAATGGTTTTTATATCCTCAGATAAAATAGCCATCGCAAACTGATCTGGATGCAAGGTACCTAAGACTTGCGTAGCAACTTTTGGACCGATACCGCTGACACCTAATAATATGTTAAACAATTGTCTGGTTGATTTCGTTGGGAAACCGTATAAAGAAAATTCATCTTCACGTACGACTTGGTGGGTATAAACCGTAATATCGTCATTGATTTGACCAAACTCTGCCATTAAACTTTCTGCTGTAAAGATACGGTAACCAATACCAGATTGCTCTACTATAATCGCATCATCTTCTTGTGCGATGTATTTTCCTTTTATATATGCGTACATCCGTCAATCTCCACTCAAATACTAAATCTATCTTACCCCATGGGGAACATTTCGTCATTGTCAGTATATAGCTAAAAAACTCGTCTTATCCTTATTCTCGTCCTGTACCTCGTCCACGAGAGGTTCGCTTTTGGTAACCACCATAGGCTTCATAACTCTTTAGGCGTCCTGTTAGTCCTTGGCAGATCGCAATGGCAAGTCCATCTGCCGCATCATCGGGTTTGGGTATGGATTCCAAATTCAATAAAACCTTAACCATGAGCTGCACTTGCTCCTTGTCAGCTCTACCTACGCCTGTTACTGCTTTCTTAACTTGACTTGGGGTGTATTCAAAAACTTCCACATCATGTTTAGCTGCTGCCACTATAATGGCACCGCGTGCATGGGCTGTCGCCATTGCTGTGGTTTTATTTTGGGCGAAGAACAGTTCTTCTATTGCCATAACATCCGGTTTCCACTTTATAATCAGCTGTTCTACCTCATCAGCGATGGTTAGTAAGCGATCAGCAAAAGGTGTATGTGCTTTGGTTTCATATACACCATAGTCAAGCACCTTTAATTTGGTCCCTACTTTATCGATGACGCCAAAACCACATATTGCATAACCAGGATCTATACCGATGATTCGCACAAGTCTTCCTCCAAGATCAAATTCTATAAATAAACATACGTTCTTACACCCGTTCATTGTAACACAGCTTTAAGCCCTGCTAGATAAAAGATGTATAATAGGCAAAACAAGTTTAATGGATGAGGTGATTCAAATTGGGTGTCAAGATTACTTTTATTGGTGGCGGCAATATGGCAAGGCATATCATCAACGGCCTTATGAACAGCAAGTTCGCAAGCCCACAGCAAATTGCTGTAGGTACCCCTCGCCCAGAAACATTGGAATCCTTTGTTGAAAAAGGTATAAAAGTTACAAGTTCAAATAAGGCTGCTATTAAAGATTCGGATCTTATCCTCTTAGCTGTTAAGCCCCATATGATCGATACTGTCTTAGATGAGCTGAAAGATGAGATTCAATTGGATCAATGCATCGTAAGCATTGCTGCAGGCGTACAGATGAAGAGCTTAAGTGCTTCTGTGCAAGATAAGCAGCCTATCATCCGTGCTATGCCTAATACGCCTCTATCCGTCGGTGAAGGCGTCACTGCCTTATATAAGAATCAGTATGTAACAGATGAAGAGTGCTCGCTTGTCGAAGAGCTATTTTCTTCTTCAGGTCTAGTTGAATGGGTAGATGAAGCGCTCTTAGATGCCGTAGTCGGTGTTGCTGGCTCATCCCCTGCTTACTTCTTCCTCATGCTAGAGGCCATGGGTGATGCGGGTGTTAAGGCAGGTTTAAAACGAGACGTAGCCTACCGTTTGTCTGCACAAGCCATGCTCGGCTCTGCTAAACTTTATTTAGAATCAAATATCCATCCAGGTGCATTAAAAGACCAAGTTTGTTCACCAGGTGGATCTACAATAGAAGCAGTTGAAGCCTTAGAAAAAGGCGGCTTTAGAGCCAGTGTCTTTGACGCTGTATGGAGTGCTTACAGTCGCTCTAAAGAAATTAATTTAGAATCAGGAGAAAATACATAGATTGATGAGAATAGAGATCAAAGACCTAAATCGCTTAGCCCTAAATACAGATGATGGCAACAGTCTTTTAGGCACTAATCAAGAATGGTTTAATACCGTATGGCAGCGCATGGCAGGTTGTGGGCCTTCTGTGGCAAGCAACATCCTTTTGTATCAAGGACGTAGTGGCCGTGTGGAGCTACCTAATAAGGTTAGAAATAAAGAAACATTAGTCCAATTGATGGAGTATGCATGGAAGCACATTACTCCTGGCATAAGAGGTGTCAATAAAACCAGTATGTTCTACGAAGGTTTGGATCAAATGTTAGAAGAAAGAAATAGCGAACTTCGGCACATAGCGCTAGACATAAATAAGGATCAAGGTAGTAGACCGCCATTAGAAGCCGTCACTTTATTCATAGAAGCTGCATTTCAAGCAGACTCTCCTCTAGCCTTCTTAAATTTAGACAGTGGCGATGTCAAAGACTTAGAAGACTGGCATTGGATGACTGCCTATGCATTAGAGAAGAATAAAGAAGGCCAATACATGCTCAGCATTAACGACAATAACAAACTGCAGACCATAGACTTAGATAACTGGCTTAAGACAAGTAAACTTGGTGGCGGCTTTGTTTATGTGGCTTAATCAGCATTAAAGAAATAGCCTAGGATAGACGCTTTTGATCCATATAGATCCATCCTAGGCATCTTGTCTAAGAATTCCTTCGTTTTAGCAAGAATAAATGACACGCAAATTGCTTGACAATAAACTCAATTGGCACTAAAATTAACAACGTTCGTCAGATATGACTTACGCGTCTTTAGCTCAGGTGGTAGAGCAACTGACTCTTAATCAGTGGGTCCCGGGTTCGAATCCCTGAAGACGCACCACAAAGACCTCGATACCTAAATGGTTTCGAGGTTTTTATTTTCTTTATTTCAGCGTTTATGTTTTTCCTGTAGCAAATTTTGTAGCAAACAGAAAATAAAATGCAGCCAGGTTTCCCCAGCTGCATATCAAGTTGAAATTGCAATATTTTATGCTTCTTCTGTCTCTTCGTCTTCATCGACTGTTGGTACATCAGCAGCATCAAGGTCTTCTTCACCGTCAACCTCTGGCTCTTCAAAGACTTGTGGTGGAGCTACAGAGACGACTGGATCGTCAAGCTCATCAAGGACTGTAATGTCATCTGATAACTCTAACTCTGCAACAGTTAGCACATCACCAATTTCCATCTTACTGATGTCGTATGTCACTTCAGTAGGAATGTTATCGACTGGTGCTTCAACTGAGAGTTCTTGGAGTGCTTGTGTAATTTGAGCATCGATAATCAAATCACCACCGGTGATGTTAATCGGTACTGTAACACGTACACGGTCACCTGCACGAACGGTGCGGAACTCTACGTTTAAAATGTTCGATGAAATGGCTTCTCTAGAAATGTATTGGATCATGGCTCTTTGTTTACCATCACCATTAAAATCCAATTCAACGATTGCATAACGACCGAGTGTCTTTAAGACATCTCTCATTGCCGTCTCTTCAATCAAAACAGAAACCGGTTCAAACTCTTGGCCATATACAGTGGCCGGCAATAGACCTTTGCGGCGAGCTTGCTTAGAAGATGGCGTACCTGTCTTCTCTCTCTTACTTGCCTTCAAAATCATCCTGTTACCTCACTTTCAAAATCACAGCTTAGCTGAGTATTGTGGGCGAATACCCTATCCGCCTATCTTCCTCCCAGGATGGGAATCGTTTACTATTGTAACACACTTGGCTTTTTTGTATGATTAGTAGCAATACAGCCAATCAAAGGAGCGATTAAAATGAGTATTTATGATTTCAAAGTGAAGAATGCTAGCGATGAAGAGCTTGCCTTATCCGACTATAAGGATCAGGTGCTGTTGATCGTAAACGTCGCCTCAAAGTGTGGCTTCACCAGGCAATACGATGGCCTACAAGCCCTCTATACCCAATATAAAGATCAAGGTTTTACAGTCTTGGGTTTCCCTTCCAATCAGTTTAAGGGCCAAGAACCAGGTTCTAATGAAGACATTCAAGAATTTTGCAGAGTGAACTACGGCGTCACCTTCCCAGTCCTAGCCAAAGTCGATGTCAATGGCGAAGACGAAGCTCCACTGTACAGCTACTTAAAAGCACAAGAGTATAACGAGTTCATTGATGTCCCAGAAGACCATCCGAGTGTCGAACGCTTCAAAGAGATGTCAGGACCAACAGGGCTTGATATCAGCTGGAACTTCAATAAGTTCCTCATCGATAGAACAGGCAAGGTCCATGGACGCTACGCCTCCACAAGCGAACCCGAAGATTTGAACGAAACAATCGAAGCCTTACTTCGCGAGTAATTCTAACTTCTTTAGATCTGCTTCGTGAGCAAGTAATATCTTTTCATGCATATCAGGCCAGTTTCTAAGCATAGAGACTGGCCTTGTTTTTCTTTCCTCTTGGAAACAATGCCTGCTCTTCCCTGTAGCAACAACTGTGCCATCAGGCAAGCTTAACTCATAAGCATATTCTAAGCGTACACCGTTATACTTTGTACAATAGACTTGTACAGTAACCGTGTCGCCAAATCTAGAGGGGTACTTATAGTCAGCCTCAATCCCCACAACAGGGCTATTAACGCCTCTGGATTCAACATAGTCATAAGGGGTGCCACAAGCGTCTAGCCAAGCGATACGGGCATCTTCAAACCAGCGAATATAGTTACTGTGGTGTACCACACCCATCTTGTCTGTCTCATAGTAATGTACAACGTGTTCGATCTTGATCATAGTTCCTCTACTCTTCTATTTGTTTGACTGCCGCATGTAACGCTGATATCACAGTACGGCTATCTGCTTGCTTCATATAAGCGTGAATCGGTAATGTAAATGCACGCCTTGCTAGATCTACAGATACCAAAAAATCATCTTCAGCATAGTCTTCTTTATCAAGTGATAAGCGGTGCAAGGGTAAGTCTTCATAAATGCTAGAGGGTATACCCGATGCATTTAGGTGACGGACAATCTCTTTTCTGCTGGCTTCCGAAGGCGCTAGGACGATATATTTAGCATAAGATGAAATATATCCTTTAGGTATATAAGGCTTTGTCAATCGCTTAGGCAAGTGACTTGAATAGTAGTTTGCCAGCTCATTTCGCTTATCAAATTCATAAGAGAAGAATGCTTCTAGCTTAGGCAATAAAATGGCTGCCTGTATGGTATCCATGTAGCTATCTGTGCCAATCCTCACATAGTCATTTTGATTTGCACCAAAGCCAAAATCCCTAATGGAGACGAGTAAATGGTAGTAATCCTCATCGTCTGTAAACAAAGCTGCTCCATCACCATAAGCACCAAGTGGGTTCGTAGGGTAAAAAGATGTTATGGCTATATCAGCAAAGCTTACTGCTAATTGACGCCCGATGGACGCACCAAACGACTCTTGACTGTCCGCACACACGAGTAAACCCTCATCGATGGCAATCGACTCTATCAAAGGATAGTGTGCAGGAAGACCAAAGCGATCTACAGGAATAATGACGCGAGGCTTTAAGCGTCCATCCTTTTTTACACTCAAGATTGCATCTCTTAGTGAATCTGTATCCATCGTGTAGCAATCTTCTGAGACATCCGTAAAGATTACAGAGGCACCTGTTAGTGCAATAGCAGTCCTTGTTCCAATAGATGCAAAAGACGGCATGAAAACAGCATCACCTGGTCCTATACCAAATGTTTTTAATGCCATAAACATGGCATCAGTACTGTTTTTAGCCGTCAAACAATATTTCACACCAGCAGCTTCTGCCAGCTCTTGTTCCAATGCTTCAACTTCAGGCCCATTGATGAACTTGGCCTCTTGTATGACACGTTGAATTTGCAAATCAATATCTCTTTTCAAAGCCTTATACTGGGCATTAAAATCAACATACTCCATCGCATTACTCCATGTCTTAACGCTATCTTATAAACGCCAGTAGTTAAAACCCTCTGATTCATACAGATCTTTATCAAGGATAGATCTCACGTCATTGATAACACGTGCTCCATCTTTGAAGTACGGCTTTACACTCTCTGGTGTTAAGGCCGAATACTCCTTATGAGAGACGGCAATAACTAAAGCATCTAGATCCGTCATCTCATCTTCGTCGATTAAATCTATACCAAAGTGTTCTTTGACTTCTTCCTTGTCTGCCCAGCTATCCGCAATGACTAGGTCAATCCCGTATGCTTTCAAGCTGTTATAAATATCGATGACTTTTGTATTTCTAGTATCTGCACAGTTGCCTTTAAAGGTAATGCCTAAAATACCAACCTTAGCCCCTTTAACAAGAATGCCTTCATCAATTAATTGTCTGACGAGTGCATTTGCAACAAACTCACCCATGCTGTCATTGAGCTTTCTTGCCGGCAAGATCACTTTTGAATCGTAACCGAAGTCAGCTGCCCGTTGGATCAAGTAATACGGATCGATACCGATACAGTGGCCACCTACAAGGCCAGGTGAAAAGGGTAAGAAGTTCCACTTTGTACTTGCTGCATCCAAGACATCTTTCGTATCGATGTTCAAGCGATCGAACATCATCGCCACTTCATTCATGAAGGCAATGTTTACATCACGCTGACAGTTCTCAACAATCTTGGCTGCTTCAGCAACTTGAATGCTGACAGCACGGTATACGCCAGCTTCAATAACGAGCTCATAGACCTTGGCCACCACATCAAGGGAATCCTCATCCATGGCGGATACGATCTTGACGGTGTTCTCTAAACGATTGACTTTATCGCCTGGATTAATACGTTCAGGTGAATAGCCTAGTTTGAAACCTTCACCGTACGTTAAACCAGAAACTGCTTCAATGATGGGCACGCACACTTCTTCTGTTGCACCAGGATAGACGGTGGATTCAAAGACAACAATTGCACCTTCCTTAAGGTTACGACCTACCGTGTGTGAAGCACCTTCTAATGGTCTTAAGTCTGGTACATTGTGCTCATCTACAGGTGTTGGGACAGCAACGACAACAAAGCTTGCATCTTTAATCGCAGTTTCATCGTCTGTAAATAGGATATCGCTCGCTTTAACTGCGTCATTTCCTATTTCGCCTGTTGGGTCAATGCCTTGTTTATATTGATTAATTTTCTTACTATCGATATCGTAGCCGATTACGTTCACATGCTTGGCAAACGCGGCAGCTAAAGGTAAGCCGACATAGCCCATACCCACAACTGCAATACTTGCTTGTCGATTTACAATATCATTATATATTTGCATAGGTTCTCCATCTCCGTCATTAAGACTTCTTATATCAAATGAATTATACGTTTGTTTTCTCTAATGGTAAAGTGAATGCGTCAGTGTTCTCAATCCAAAAAGGATAAACTTTAGTATACCAGAATCAGAAAGGTTACCGCATGAATTGCTACACGTGCAATGAAAAGTTAACAGACGAGACACATGCTTGCCCTTATTGTGGATCAGTCCTCCATCTTTTTGATGGACCTGTGTTCGATAAAGACTTAGATGACGAAGATTTTGACCGGATCAATAAGAGGATGCACAGGCAACGTAAGATACTCATCGTCATTATTTGGCTTGCACTGATCGCTTTTATAAC
>CAYXVJ010000021.1:0-19100 GCA_964468675.1 uncultured Oscillospiraceae bacterium | reverse complement strand
CTCCACCATGGCCTTAACCAATGCAACCTTAGAATACGGCCTTGCTATTGCTAACACAGGACTTGCTTCTGCAATCGAAAGATATCCAGGTCTTAGAGAAGGCTTACATACCTACAATGGGTTTGCTAGCCTTGAACGCTTAGCAGCGACCTTTGACCTCGAATACAAAGAGCCTGTTTTCGACAAGCGCAAATAGACTATGCTTTAAACCATAAAAGTCTGGCCCTTCTCCTGAGTATTTCAGAACAAGAAGGGCCAGACTTTATTTTATTTTCTTAGATCTAGTGGCGGTAAAAGCTTTCGCCACCAAGGTCTTCGCCTGCATACTTTGCGTTCTCAAATCCGCGATGTTTTTCATTTGCAGCTCCATAGGCAGCTGCTGCCTCCGCCTGTCTTCTCTTACGGCGATTCACTATCGTACGAACCGCTAAGATTATCAGTACTGGGATGGCAATCGCATCGTCGATTTGACCCAAGATTGGAATGACATCCGGGATTGCGTCAATCGGCGAGACTGCAGTGAATAAAGAGAGGACAAATAGTATTTTAGTCCAAATGGAATTGTTGCCTGTGTTCATGGGGCACCTCGTTTATAGGGTCGAGTCCAACTGCTTAAAAGTAAAACCATAGACTCGTAACAGTTTTAAACTAATACATCTATTTTACATGATAGGAAGAAGTCTTGGTATTGCAGATGCTTTGGTAGCAGTTCACTACGTTACGAAAATCCGATATAAAAAGTCTCTAACTGTTCAATTCAGTACAAATGGCTTATAATGTGGGTGTAAGTTTTTTCATCTCTGTCTATTTGACTAAAACAGAGATCAATTGCTTGGACTTCCAGGCAATAAGAAAATAGTCAACTTGATCCAATGCAGAAAGGAGCAGATCATGAAACAGAAATTACAAGGCACGTATATTTCAATCGATACGGCCAGAGCTGCAGTCAATACCTTATTGGCTGAAGGCTATGAGAAAGCAGATATCACATTGTTGGCTAGCTCACTCATAGCTGACGACCTCACCGATGCTACGCACATTCCTGTTTTAAGCAACTCCGGGAATCAAAAATCCACCCGCAATAAGATCCGTTCTCTCTTTAAGCGAGGTGATGAAGCAGAGGATGTTGATTCGGATGACCCATTGTCAGTCTATAAAGATGATATCTCAAATGGCAAAATAGTCATCCTGATCAATGAGAAGCAACCCACCTAGAATTTGACAAACAAAAATTCTCAGCTGTAACACTGCCCCTGAAATACACGTTTCAGGGGCTTTATTAATTCACATACATTCAATAACGAATGCTTAAAGGTTCAGTAGCCAATCTGAAACACTTAATATTTGTATACCTTTATCGTTATACGTTCCAGAATCCATCGTTAGTATGAATTTTTCATAGTTGTATAGCAACTATGTTTAAAACTAGTATGAAATATATGTAAGTTTCCCACTGAATTTAAAACTAGTTTGAAATTTATCTTACATCATCGTTATATTTAAAACTTATTTGAAATTCACACTGTCGTGAACTATGCCGATCTATTTGTTTCGCCTCTTAGTTTTACAGTAAGGGAGTGTGAATATCCCCTCTAACACTTACTATCACTGTGTTAGAGGGGATTGCTAATCGATATAAAGTCTGTGACGCTAAAAGATCCCCTAGAGCTTCTCACTGTTATGAGTTACGTCTAGAGGATCTATTAAATCTTTATTTTGGTATTTCTTGTTGTTTAGTCGCTGTAACCTTTGCTCTTACGGCCGATGCCTAGTAAGAGATTCATGACGATACCGACTAGTGATGCTGTTGCAATAGCAGGCATCTTCATGCCGAAGAAAGGAATCATGCCACCTTCGAAACCGAATGAGCCGCCTAAGCCGATGATTAAGATAACGGCGATAATGGCGAGGTTACGTGAATCAAAGAGGTCAACCTTACGGCTAAGCATAATCGAGATACCTTGAGCAGCGATAACACCGAAGAGGTAGATCGTTGCACCACCAATAACTGGTGCGGGGATTGATCCGATTAAGTTCGAGATTGGCTTAACGAATGCGATCAACATGGCGATGATACCAGCTGTACCTAATACGTGGGATGAGAAGTTCTTAGTGATTGATTGTGTACTAAGGTTCTCACCGTAGTTTGTACCTGCAGGTCCACCGATGGATGCAGATACGATATCACCAATACCGTCACCGACGAGGTTGAGCCATAGTTTATCTTTGATGTTGTAGCTTGGCTTACCCTTTTGAGCAGCTAAGTGATCGACATAGATGTCTAATTGATAGAGATGCGCTGTAGACTCTGGGATGGTAGCAATTGCGATTGGCATAATTGCAAGTACTGCAGCAAAGTTAGGTGTTGGTAATGTAAAGTGTGGAACCTCGAGTAAGTTGCCTGCGAAGGCTGCTCCAAAGTCCACCATGTTAAAGGCAAGGCTTGTGAGATAGCCTACGACGATACCCAGTAAGATGGATACTTGACCTAAGGTACCCTTTAGATATACAGAGAAGAATACGGTTGCAATCAAGGTGACTAAGGCGACTGTCCAAGAAGGACCGTTACCGAAGGTGGTATTGACACCTGATGCGTCGCTCATAGCGGTACCTGCCAGTGACAGACCGATGACTAAAGCAACTGAACCTGTAATGGTTGGTGGCAAGACACGCTCAATCTTCTGCGCACCAAAGCCCTTAATGATGAGGCCGACTGCGATGGAGACGAAACCAGACATCACAATACCGAACTGTGCTTGTGAAATCAGGTGATCTGGTGCTACACCACTCTCCCATACTGCAGCTGATCCAGTAATTGAAACGATTGCTGTGATATAAGAGAAACTTGAACCGTAATAAAGCGGTAGGGTTCCCTTATTAATAAAGAGAATGATCAAGGTTGCCATACCACTTGCAAAGATTGTGGTTGAGATATGGAACCCCGTCAGGATTGCAACCAAGATGGTTGCTGGGAACATAACCAGTAGCTGTTGTAATGCGAATACAATGAGCTTACCGGTCGTTGGACGCTCATCGGGTAAATACCCGACAACTGCACCCCGTTTGGAATCTAACTTCATAAATGCCTCCTCAATAATTCTGTGCATAAAAAAAGCACCAAGCCGATGATGCAGAGAGAAGGCGCGTTTACGTATCTTCAAAATAATTTGAGTCCACACAAACACAGCTAGTATATCTTCATATAACATGCAAGCCTTACAAGTCTCTCTGTACCTGTTTAAAGTCTTCTACCTAATTGTCGTCATTTTTTAAATATTGTCAATAGCAAGTGATGTCGATTTTGAAATTTGTGGAATATGTTTTAACTGACCTGATTCAAATTGATAGCAAATAGCCTATCTGCAGTTTAGTAGTATTCTTCATTAAGGATAAAACTAACTCGTAACCGTCCCATAAGCTAGAGATTAATTGCTTAACATAAGAAAGCTTCACGATTCTCAAATTTGAATTAAAAAGCATTCATGAGACAATAGTATCTGTATGTATATAAACCATATTAGAAAAGGCGTGTGATAAACAATGCAAAATATTACAGTGAATCAAGAACAAAAACACGATGTACTCGTATCCCTCCACACAAAAGATGCAGCGAGAACAGGATTTAGCGGAGACTATCTATCAACGCTACTAGTCGAAAAAGACGGCAAGATTGAAGTTCTTCTGGGCTTAGGCAAGAATGAGCTTGATGTTAGACAATGGCAAGAAGTATTCGCCAGTGTCGCTAAGACTATGGCTAAGCATAAACTCGATGCTTATGACGTTGATATCACGGCAGCACTAAAAGCACATAATAGCCTTGGAGCACGCTATGCCGCTTTGGGTTTGCTCTTAGGATCTTACAGTTTCAGTTTGAAAGAAAAAGAAGAAAAGGAAGTCTTGGTCAACTTTGTAGTTGGCGACCAAGAGACGGCAACTGTTGAAGCTGCAGTCGAAGAAGCTACTGCTTTAGCAACAGGTCTTTACTTCTCAAGAGACCTTGTAAACTTACCATCGAATCACTTACATCCACAGGATATGGCGAAGCGCATTACAGATTTCGTTAGTCCTCTAGGTGTTGAATGTGAAACACTTGAAGCCGATCAATTAAAAGAAAAGGGCATCAATGGCCTCTTCTTAGTTGGTGATAGCAGCGATAACAAACCTGCATTGCTCGTTCTTCGATATCTACCACTAGGCGAAGATGAAGAGAAGATCGGTCTTGTTGGTAAGGGTGTAACCTTTGATAGTGGTGGATATTCCTTGAAACCACCCGCCTCCATGATGGCCATGAAGAGCGATATGGCAGGTGGTGCTGCAGTAGCTGGTACCATGTATGCCTTAGCTAAAAACAAGGTTCAAACAAACGTTGTTGCAGTCATCCCACTCTGTGAGAACAGGGTTTCTCCTAGTAGTATAGTACCTGGTGATGTCTATACTTCATACTCAGGAAAGACCATTGAAGTCCTCAATACAGACGCAGAAGGTCGCTTAATCCTAGCCGACGCAGTCACCTATATCCAACGTGATGAAGGTGTAAGCCGCATTGTTGACATCGCTACCCTAACAGGAGCAGTAGGTGTCGCCTTAGGTAGTGCAGCATCAGGTGTCGTGACCAACGACAGTGACTGGTGGAGCATTGTTGAAGAAGCAAGTAAGGTTAGTGGTGAGCGTTTCCACGTCTTCCCTGTCTATCCAGAATACGAGAAGATGCTAGACAGCCAAATCGCAGACGTGAAGAACATTGGTGAGCGTTCAGCAGGTGCTATTACTGGTGGTCTTTTCATTGGACGCTTCGTTGAAGATAGACCATGGGTCCACTTAGATATAGCAGCTACCTCATGGACAGAATCCCCTGGATTCCAGTTCCAATCCAAGGGCGGAACAGGTAGCGGTCTTGTAACCATGTACCAGTTATGCCAAGATCTTGCGAAGTAAGATTCAAGTTCCAGCGAATAGAGAATAAGTAAAGGAAGTGCCTCTACCTGAGTCGATGTGGATTACGTAATGTTCAACACGACTTAGTAGAGGCATTTCTACTATAATCAAGTGGATACTAATAAAAGATGGAACAGTTTAGATTTACTGATCTAGATAAGCTAAACGTTACACTAAGAATAAAATGTTAAAAATTTATAAATTAGTGATTGACGAACATAAGTACGCTTGCTAGAATGGAATCCGTCTTAAAAAAATATAGAGAGAGGAGCTTAGACATGATTAATTTAGTTAATGATTCGAATAATATGATACACTCCTCTTCACCATCTGCGTAAGATTTTCTATCGTAAATTGAGTGAAGGGGCGACCTTCACTGTTGGGCACAGCCGTGGGGGCTGTGTTTTTTAGTTTACAGAAGTAAGGGGACAACAATGTTACGAAAAATCGCGCAGAACCTTGGATGGTTCTTTAAGCTTTATCGAACAGAATATTTAGTAGCCATCATTTTGATGCTGATCAACTACGTCATCATCTTAATACCACCGTGGGCAGTCGGTTATATTACTGACCAAATCGCAGCACAAGCCTTAACCGTCGATGCACTGTTGACACTGATCGGCTTACTGATGCTTTTAGTTGTAGTGATGTACCTCATCAACTATGTGTGGCAAGTTTTAGTCTTTAAAGCCGGTGACGTCATTAGCCGCGAAACGCGCGTGCAGTTAATCCGTAAGTTCTTAAAGCAAAGTCCAATCTTCTTTGCTAAGAACACAACAGGTTCATTGATGGGTAAGGCCACCAACGACGTGCAGGCAATCAGTGAATTATCAGCCTTCGGTACCATGGCTCTCTTTGATGCGACTGTGCAACCTACAGCGATAATCTTAGTCATGGCAATTACAGTAGACTGGCGTTTGACTTTGCTGTCGATCATTCCATTACCTCTACTCTTCTTCATGTCGAAGAAGATAGGGTCACTACTCTATGCTCGCTATGACGAAGCACAAGAAGCTTTTGACCTCATGAATGACGATGTATTAGAAAACATTGCCGGTGTCAGAGTCATTAGAGCCTTTGGCCTTGAAAAGAAGTCAGTCAAAGACTTTGGTAACACGGCAGACCATCTATATAAGAAGAATATGGATGTAGTCAAATTAAACGCACTCTTTGCACCGATGTCTAAAATAATCCCTAGCCTATGTTATGTCATCGCTCTCATTGCAGGTGCTTGGCTCATGGGTCGTGGAGAACTCAGCACAGGACAACTGGTCAGCTTCATCTTCTACTTAGGTATGTTAACGTGGCCAATGTTCGCCTTAGGTGACTTCATGAACGTCGCGCAACAAGGCATGGCATCAGCTGAGCGCATTAACGAGTTGAAGGCATATCCAGAAGACCTAACAGATGAAGGGACTGCTAAGGCGTACACAGGCGGTGGCAAGATCCGTTTTGAACGTTTTAACTTCACTTATCCGGCGCAAGAAGGTAGCGGTTTAAGAGACATCTCGCTAGAACTAGAGCATGGTCAAACCTTAGGTATCGTAGGTAAGGTAGGCTCGGGTAAAACAACGCTTTTAAAGCAACTATTACGCTTCTACCCAATTGAAGAAAACACCTTGTTCTTAGGTGACTTACCTGTCGAAGCTTATACAACGTCTAGCATCCGAGATCAAATTGGCTATGTACCACAGCAACATATCTTGTTCTCTCGTTCCATTGAAGAGAACATCCGCTTAGGTCATGGCCAAGACAGCAGCAAAGACTTAGACATTGAAGAAGCGATTGACTTAGCAGACTTCACGAAGGATCTAAATCAACTGCAAGATGGTCTACAGACAACCGTTGGTGAAAAAGGCGTCACTCTATCTGGTGGACAAAAACAACGCGTCTCCCTTGCAAGAGCGCTCTTAAAGAATCCAGAGATCTTGATTCTAGATGACAGCTTATCTGCCGTTGATGCAACAACAGAAAGTAACATCTTAGGAGCCATTCGTAGGACTAGACAGGGTAAGACGACTTTAATCAGTGCACACCGTTTATCTGGTGTCATGCACGCAGATCAAATCATCGTATTAGATGAAGGGCGTATTGTAGCTCGTGGGACACACGAGGAGCTATTAGCCAAAGGTGGTTGGTACCAAGAGCAGTTCATGCGCCAGCAACTAGAACAAGAACAACAAGGCTCACAAGGTGATGGAAGCTTTGTATTTGGAGAAACCGTAATCGCCAGGGTTGGAGACAAAGGAGCAACATGAGTAAATATTTAGAAACAGTCTTGGGCTCGGATCTTCACAGTAAGGCCAAGCCTACAAAGGCTGAGAAAGCAAAAATAAAAGCCAATGTGCGCTACAGAAACAAGCGCTTAGCAACATACGCCTGGAAGTCAAAGCACACTTTATTGCTTGGTTTCCTACTAACTGGATTAACGATTGCTTCAGACTTAATTGGTCCATGGATCGTTGGACATATCGTGGACACTGAGCTTGCAGAGCAAGTAGGTGCGAGAAACCCCTATTCCTTTATGTGGATATTAATCGCCTACTTCGGATCTGTTGTTCTAGCCTCAGGCTTTCGTTACGGCAGCACATGGTTCTTCCAGCAATCGTCAAACCGCATCAGCATGAACATTCAAGAGGATGTATTTAGCCATGTACAAAAATTGCCAGTAGCCTATTTCGATAAGTTACCTGCAGGAACAGTTGTATCTAGAATTACGAACGACAGTAAAGCAGTCAAGGTCCTCTACGATGTGGTCTTATCTCAGCTCACCACAGCTGCTGTCTATGGTGTCGCGATAATCGTGGGTTTATTCTTTATTGATCCTTTCTTGGTCCTCATCGCCATGATTCCTATGCCGATTTTAGCCTTCTTGTTCTTCGACTTCAAAACCAAGTCAGCAAGATACAACAAGCGTTTTAGACGGGGCTTAAGTCAACTCAATGCGAATCTGAACGAAACCATTCAAGGTATGGAGCAAGTTCAGGCCATGCATCAAGAGGAACAGATCTTTGATGAGTTTAGCCAAGTAAACGACTATGTCTACGAACAAGGTTATAAGCTAACTAAACTTTGGAGCTACAGTGCCTTTAATGCAACAGGGGCTCTTCAATATGTAGTCTTAGGTCTAGCCCTCCTCTACTTTGGTTATGGTCAGATTACAGGTCAATACCTCATGCCGATCGGTACCGTTTATATCTTCATCGACTACATGATCAGGCTCTTTGGTCAGATCCAAAATGCGATGACGCGTGTAGGCGATCTTGAACGTGCTAACGGTGCTGCAGACCACATGTTCGAACTCTTAAACGAGAAGCCGATGGAAGTAAGGGAAACAAAAGAACACTGTATAGAAGGTAACGTAGAATTTGATGATGTGACCTTCGCCTACATTGAAGAGAACGTTTTAAAGAACGTATCATTCCAAGCTAGATCAGGCGAAACATTAGCATTTGTGGGTCATACAGGTTCAGGTAAAACTACTATTATGAACTTGATGTTTAGTTTCTACGAACCGCAAGAGGGAAGCATCTACTTAGACAATGAAAAGCTCATAGACTTAGATCCTGATTCAATCAGAAATCAAATGGCTTTAGTCTTGCAAGATCCATTCATCTTTACAGGTACGCTCTACAGCAACATCTCTCTAGGAGATGAGTCTATATCGATTAAAGCGGCTGAAGCTGCATTAAGAGAATTAGGCGCTGGTCAAATGATCGATCGTTTGCCTGACGGCATGAACACTGCAGTTGCAGAAAAAGGAAAGAGCTTTTCTAGTGGTGAACGTCAGCTCATTAGTTTTGCACGAGCGATGGTACGTAACCCTAAGATATTAGTTTTAGATGAAGCCACTGCAAGTGTAGACTCTGAGACAGAGAGCTTGATCCAAGATGCGATCCATACTTTAGCAGCGGGTCGAACAACCTTCATTATCGCCCACCGCTTATCTACCATTAAACATGCAAACCAGATCTTGGTGATGGATCACGGTAAAATTGTAGAGCGAGGATTGCACGATGAATTGATCCGCCAAAAAGGCTTGTATTATGAGATGTATATGCATCAGAGCAATAGTGATTAATGCAACACCAGTCAAACAGTGACTAGTGCAGCATCAGACTAAACAGCATTAAAATAGAGCACTGATCTTGGAAGCAAATCCAGATGAGTGCTCTTCTTTTATACTTTATAGAAGATGGTCAATTGTATTGATAGTGCTAAACCAGCTTTAATTGATAAACAATTGAGATATGAATGCTCGATCACCGCTGACGGCATATCCCACGCCTAGTGTCTTTAGGTTAGGGTTCATAATATTGGCGTAGTGACCAGGTGAGTTAAGCCACATGTCCACTGTATCTTTGGCCGAATGATATCCTGCGCCGTTGTACGCAATGTTCTCTGCAGCCATGCTGTAGGAAACGCCATACTCTTTTAGAACAGAACTAAAGCTTTGTCCATTAGGTCTTGTATGAGAGAAGCTAATAACCGTTTCGTTGGCTCTGACTTGTGCAGCATTGGCTAAGTTTGCTGGTGCTGCATTAAGAGGTGATAAGCCCTTAGCAGTCCTTGCCTCATTGGTATACCTTAGAATATCAGCCTTGTATTGTGCAGCCGAGTCATTAGGTGGTACTGGTGTTGCAGTTGGTACTGGTGTTGCAGTTGGCCTTGGTGTAGCTGTAGGTAAAGGCTTTGTTGTTGTAGGAGCTGGAGTTGGCGCCTTCGTTGTCGTCGGAGCAGGCGTTGGTGCCTTTGTTGTTGTTGGAGCGGGCGTCGGCGCCTTTGTTGTTGTAGGTGCAGGCGTCGGTGCCTTAGTTGTTGTAGGTGCAGCCGTTGATGCCTTCGTAGTTGTAGGAGCAACTGTTGTCGCTTTAGTTGTCGGCGGTGTTTTAGTTGTTGGTGCAGCTGTTGTGGCCTTAGTTGTAGCAGGTGAAGTCGTTACAATAACTAGATCTTTACTAGTTTCCTCAGTAGTTGGAAGAGGTGCTACGGTTGGTTCTGGTAAGGGTGTAGGTGTAGGTGCATCAGTCGCTATTGGTTCAGCGTGAATGACGGTAGGCATGCTTTCTTCTACACTCGTCTCACTAGTATCTTCTTCACTAGAGTTTGTACTCTCTGTGTCGGTAAACGTACTAGAATGCTCTTCACTGGTATCCGTAGTCTCTATACCTCTATCAGGTAAATTATGTGTCGTTCGCTTTGATGTCTTAGAAGAAGAGCTATCTTGCGCATCACTAAAGCTTTCAATAGCTATACTTGTATGCGTGTCGCTGTCTAATCCATCGGATTGTAAGTCATTTTGGCATGACGATAAGAAAATCACTGATAATAAAAGCGTACTAAAGAGTGGCAATAAGCGGATTTTTGAACTTAAGTATTTGATCGTTAGTCTATATTTATTCATTTTATCCTTATTCCAAGCAGAAGTATTAGTATCCGTTGCATATTCCCTTCTGAATAAACAGCTCTTTCTGCTTCAGGCCATGTTAACAAAAGAAAAGTTTTAGGTCTATATGTTATCTTTCATACTTATTGACGAAAAACAACTTCTTTTACTTATCTTAAGACGTGTCATTAAAATCTAATCTTGATTTAACATTTTTTTACCTGTACGTACCAAACTCCTGCAGTCAAAGGACTATAATTAATACTGAAATGAGGATTTGGGGGAATTACACATGATTGTTGAAGTAAAGGACCTGGTCAAACGATATGACAAGTTAACAGCTTTAGATGGTCTTAGCCTATCTGTTGCAGAAGGTGAGATCTATGGTTTACTCGGACCAAACGGTTCTGGTAAGACCACAGCCATCAACTGTATCTTGTCACTTTTAGAGTTTGAATCTGGCGAAATCAAAGTATTTGGCGAGACCATGCATCCTGATGCCTATCACTTAAAGAAAGATATCGGCATCGTCATGCAGCAAGTTGCAGTCTACCCAGAACTCACCGTATATGAGAACATCGATTATTTTTGTAGTTTGTATGTGAAAGATAAAAAGGAGCGCAAGCGACTTGTTGATGAAGCCATTGAATTCGTAGACTTAAAAGACTTCAAGAAGTTTGTTCCCAAAAAGTTAAGCGGCGGACTATTACGCCGTTTGAACATCGCTTGTGGCATTGCCCATCAACCTAAATTAATTATCTTAGATGAACCAACCGTTGCCGTAGATCCACAATCTAGAAATCACATTCTAGAAGGTATCCAAGCATTAAATAAAAATGGTGCCACCATCATCTACACTTCTCACTATATGGAAGAGGTTGAACAGATTTGTACACGAATCTCCATCCTAGATAAAGGCAAGTCCATTGCTACTGGTACAAGCGATCAGTTAAAACGCTTGATCGATTACAATGAGAAAATTACCCTCCAAGGTATCGATACTAAAAATGGTCTAGAAGAGCGCTTATCAGCACTCCCAAATGTAACTGCAGTTGAAGTGAATACAGATTCGATCAGTTTAAAGTTCGAAGGGCATCAACGAAACATTGAAGATCTCTTAGATTGGTGTCGCAAAGAAGGTGTTTCCTACGACAGTATCTATTCAGATAGACCTACCTTAAATGATGTCTTCTTAGAGATCACCGGTAAAGATTTGAGGGATTAAGATGTTTACGAAAATATTTACTACACGCCTAAAAACTTTAATCCGTGACCGCGAGACTTTGTTTTGGGTACTACTCTTCCCCATGATTCTAGCTTTCTTCTTCAATATGGGCTTGTCTGGCCTTAGAGGTGCAAGCGAGTTTGATCCCATACCTGTTGCAGTTGTAACGGATGGAGACGTAGAGAACCAAGGGCTCAACACGATGTTAGATGAGCTATCAAAAGGTGAAGACCCCATGTTTTTACTAGAACGTGTCACGCTAGATGAAGCAATCACCTTACTCCAAGACGGTGACATCAGTGCGTACATCAAGCCTCTTGAAACACCGGAGTTAGTCGTTTTAAGATCCAGCTTTGGAGCAAGTGTCGTACAAAGTGTTCTAAACGAATTCACTCAGACCACGAGCACC
Source organism: uncultured Oscillospiraceae bacterium (assembly GCA_964468675.1). Taxonomy (GTDB): domain Bacteria; phylum Bacillota; class Clostridia; order Saccharofermentanales; family Fastidiosipilaceae; genus CAYXVJ01. The sequence goes on along the minus strand of CAYXVJ010000021.1, from coordinate 7,145 downwards.
ATTACGAACTTAATTCAAAACGATCCCCAAAACAGTGAAGCCATTATTGCTAGTCTAGACGATCGAAGAAGCGGGATAGAAAATGTACCGATTACAGATTCTGACATCGATCCTCTCTTAAACTATTTTTACGCCCTCATCGGTATGAGTTGCTTTTATGGCAGCATGCTCGGTATGCGTGAAGTCATGGAGATCCAAGCGAATCAATCGGATGTGGCAGCCAGAATCAATATCGCGCCTACACATAAGATGAAACACTTCTTATCTTCAAGTTTAGCTTCACTCTTATTACACTTCGTACAAATCTCCTTGCTATTATTGTTCATACGATTTGTACTCCAAATTGAGTTTGGCGATAAAACCATATTCATATTACTGACAACCTTCTTGGGATCGCTCTGTGGTATAGCCTTCGGTAGTTTCCTAAGTGCAGTCGTTAAGGCATCTGTTGGTGTGAAGGTTGCGATAATGATATCGACGACCATGCTCATGTCTTTCTTATCAGGCATGATGTTCGCCAACATGAAGATCATCATCAAGCAAAATGTGCCATTCCTTGCGTATATCAACCCAGTCTCTTTAATTACAGATTCGCTCTTCAGTTTAAACTACTACAACGACTATCACATCTACACCCAGAATATGATATTCCTTGCGATCCTAACGATCATCTTCTTAGTCTTGACTTACATCTTTATCAGGAGGCCTCGTTATGCAAGCATTTAAATTGAACCTGAAACTCATCTGGAAACGCCTCCCCAGTCTCTCGATCTACCTGATTATCTTCGTTGCCATATCCGTCATCGTGGCCAATAGCATCTCAAGAACACCTGTTGTGCCAGATATGTTTGAACCTACAAAGATCGATGGTGCCTTCTTCTCAGACGGATCTAGCCCCTTAGTCGATGGACTCAAAGAAGAGTTGAGTAAGAATATAAACTTTGTCGACATTGAAGACAGCCAAGATGTGCTAACTGAGCTCTTATATTGGCAAGAGATTACCTATATCGTTCGTGTACCAGAACACTTCACCGATGACTTACTAGCTGGTAATGAGCCTAAAATAGAGCGCACCACGGTCCCTAACTCTGCTTATGGTGTGTATGCAGATATGGCTATCGATCGTTACTTACAAACCGCTAACCGCTACATCGAGTTCATGCCCGATCTAGATGAAAGCAGTCTAGCTCAAAAAATCCAAGAGGATTTAAACCTACAAATTGATATTAGTTTTGGCGAAGTAGAAGATCGAACAGATACCGTTTATAGCCAATACTTCTTTAACTACATGGCTTATTCGATGCTAGCAATATTAATATTAGGTATGGGCATAATGATCGCATCTTACAAGGATCCTGAACTTAAACGAAGGAATCACGCATCCCCTCAAAGTTTACGTTCGCAAACACTAGGTTTTGTCTTAGCAAACCTTACCTTTGCGCTTGGCACCTGGGCCATCTTCGTCATCAGCTGTATACTCTTAGATCCTGAGAATGCCACGAGCGAGCACATGCTCTGGTTTGTCATCAACTCACTCGTCTTCACTTTTGCTGCCTCAGCACTCAGCTACATGCTCGGTAACTTAGTGAAGAGTGCCAATGCAGTAGATGCGGTTAGTAACGTAGTCTCTTTAGGAACAGCCTTCATTAGTGGTGCATTTGTACCCCAAGAGTTTTTAGGCGAGAGCGTATTAAGGATTGCTCGTTTCACCCCTGTCTATTGGTTCATCCTAGGGAACAACAGAATTGCAGAAGCATCTACATTCAACAGAAGTGTCTTAGAAAGCATTTTCTTACCCATGCTTGTTGTCTTAGGATTCTCTCTAATCTTTATCTTGGTGTCTATCCTATCGATGAGGCGTCAACGCATGAAATACTAATTGCTATAAGTGAAAGATTATGCACCTAATATCCTTGTAACCAACGCAAGTAAGACTGGTGCCGTGACGATACAAAGCAAAGTTGATACAGCAACGATTCTAGAGGATAAAGCAGAACCCCTTCCTGCCATCTCAGCAAACATCGTTGTTGAGGTGGCAGCAGGCATTGCCATAGCTGTAAGGATCACGGTTGCAGGCAATGTAGGCACACGCAGTAAGAGCATGATGCCAAGGCCAACTAAAGGAATTAATATAAGGCGTATTGCAGATGCAATATAAACCTTTTTGTCCATGAAGACTTCTCTTAGCTTTGCGGTACTGATTACGCCACCGATGACTAACATAGACATAGGCATGGTCATTTGACCGATAGCATGAATAGACTTCGTCACTACACTTGGTAACTGGATTTGGAACAAGAAGATTATTATACCCAAGTAGACGGCGATGATGCTGGAATTCAACGTCACTTTCTTGAGCATCTCACGGCGGCTTGCCTTCTGACCAAAGAGTAACAGTCCGTAACTAAACAAGAGAATGGTAAAAATGACCGTGTAAAAAGATCCATAGAAGACACCTAAGTCTCCGAAGAGTGCGGTCATCAGGGGGAAGCCCATATAGGTAGCATTAGAAAAGACTGTAGTGAACTTCATCACTGCAGCATCGTCTTTTTTAAAGCGCCGGAAAAGGACAGATGCCAGTATGATCGTAATTGTAAATGTCACAGCACTAGCACCGATGGTCCACAATAGACCACTTAAGCGCTCTTCTGAATACTCGATGAAAAATGAATTTAAGATGGTCATGGGCGTCGTGACATATAGGACGATCTGTGACAGTTTCTTTGTCGCTTGTGAATCCAAGATACCGATCTTGCCCACAATGTAACCGATCACCAAGATGATCAGGAGAACCGAGACCTGCTCCAAGATTATTAGGAAGTCGCTCATATAAAAATCCCATCTATCGTAAACGTCGAGTTTATTTTCAGTTTATTGTAGCAGATCCATATAAAAAAAGTGTTAAAAGGGTAATATAAGAGTACTCAACCAATGGTTGAGTGGAATTACAACTTTTAGTTGAGTGATTTAGGCCATATTCAACTGTTGAGCGCTTCTCGGACGAATTGCTTGCTGTCACAATAAAGCTAGAAACATGCGAAAGGCAGGTTAAGGACATGGAACAAACGATTGGACGCAGAATTGCAGAACTAAGAAGAAACAAGGGACTGACACAAGATGACATTGCAGAACACTTAGGTGTATCTAGCCAAGCTGTATCGAAGTGGGAAAATGATATTTCCTATCCGGACATCGCGCTTCTAGCACCGCTTGCAAGCCTGCTAGATGTAAGTGTAGACACACTCTTAGCCGGAGAAAAAGAAGCTGTAATGCGTGTCTTACCACCTGAAGAAAGACGAAACACCGATGAGATGCTCTTAAAGATCCGTGTCTTATCTGGTGACGGCGACAAAGTACGAGTGAACTTACCAATAGCTCTCGTCAAGGTAGGTTTAGAAATAGGCTTACAGATGCCTCAGGTCACAGGTAACGAAGCTCTAGCAGGTCTTGATTTTGAAAAACTAATCCTCATGATCGAGAAAGGTGCCATCGGCAAATTAGTCGAAATCGAAAGTGCAGATGGTGACATTGTAGAAATCGTGGTGGAATAAGATGTGTATTACAATAGAACCAAAGAAACGGATCAGACCGTGGAAAGGTAGTGACTAGGCATGCAAATCTATGTAGAAGATGAAGGTAAAAAGGTCGTCAACATCAGGATACCTACGAGGCTTCTAGTCAACAACCTGACGGCATCCGTCGTACCGAAAGTAATCGAAAAACATGTAAAGCTAGATGTTGATTTCAAATTGACCGCCAAGCAAGGACGCATACTCGCAAGAACGATACATGCCTGCAAAAGACAATTCCCGGATCTATACCTCGTAGAAGTAGAGTCGGATGAATCTGTTGTTAAAATCAAACTCTAAATAGCCTTTAAATACTTTTTAGACTTATAGAAGCCACCTGACGGCCTGCCAGGTGGCTTCTTTGTGGTCGGAGAGCCAAGGATTACTTGGCTCTTAGTCTAGGCACTCATGAGTGTTATGCCTCATGACCCCCGGCCTATTACAAGTTGTTTACTCGGTATCCATCTCACGACGGCGGCGTCTGGATAGAATCCAAAGGGCTAAACCGCCAGCTAGCAGGAGTCCTGCATATGCTTTGCCGCTATCTTCTCTGGTACCAGTTTGTGGTAATGGAGTTGGGATTGCGGTATTCGTGATCGTTAAACCGTCTTCTGAGATACTCTTGACAAACATCGGTGGTGTCTCGACTTCATCAACTGTATAGCGGATTGCCATGCCTTCGTCATCTAACTCAGGTAAGTCTTTCCATAGGATACCCGTTTGACCTGCACGCAGGAGAATCGGTTCGCCAAGTGCCACACCGTTTGCGAAGAGCTGGATTTGGATATCAACTTTGTTGACGTCCAGGCCTACCCAGACCTTCTTCATCTCGACATCACGCAAGCGGGACTTAAATGTATTCGTAATTACGAGCCCGTCTGCACTCATCTCGTAGTTCTCTGGTACTGTTGCTACGCCTTCTGCGTTTACTTCTCGTACGCTAAAGGTGTAATGCTGTCCATCCATGTTCGTTACATCTAGATCTGTCCATTCGACTTCGGTGGTGCCATTTAGAAGCTCTAGGATTGCTGCTCCTGGAACTGCCTCTGGGCTACCATCGCCGATTTGGCGCATGAGCTGGAAGTGAATTGTCGGATGTACATCTGGTCCACCGACCCAAACCTTAGACGCTGTTACGTCTGTTTTTGGAATCATGTAGGTGTTCAATGCTGATAAGCCCATTACTGCACCGGAGTAATTCGGTAAGTCTAAGGCAAGACCTTCACTATCGACCTCTTGGATCGAGAAGATGAATAATTCACCTAGTAAATTGGTCTTATCAAGATCGGTCCAGATAACCTCTAAGGTGCCTGTACTTGGGACTAACTTAATGTCAGCTCCTGGTACTGCTTCAGGGCTTCCTTCGCCGATTTGACGCATCAGCTTGAAGTATACTGCCGGCCTGTTTAGTGCGTCTCCGCCCATCCAAGTCTTCAGTGCACGTACGTCCGTCTTAGGAACGATGAATGTGTTTGTTGCATGTAAGCCGTCTACTGCTTCGCTGTAGCTAGCAAGGTCTAAAGGCATACCCATCGCATCCACTTCGCGGATTGTGAAGGTGTAGTCTAATGCCTCACTGTTCTTCAGCTCAATCTCTGTCCACTTCACCTTCGTTGTGCCACTTGCTAGCTCTAAGAGTGCTGCGCCTGGTACAAGTTCTGGATCCGCATCACCGATTTGACGAAGGAGTTGGAAGAAGATCGTTGGGCGATCCATCGGACCGTTGACCCATGTCTTTTCTGCTTCAACCTCGCCTCTTGGGCTGCGGTAGGTGTTCAGGATGGTGAGACGATCTAATTCGCCTTCACCAATTTCTTTGTAGCTGGCTTCAAAGTTTTCAGGTGCACCTGGATTGCCATCCTTATCAGTTTCAACGACGAAGTACATAAATGCCTGGCCGTTTTCATCTGTCAATTCAAGTTTTCTCCATGTGACCTTATTACGCTCGACTCTTCTAGCGTCACCAATCTTCTCTGGCTCATTTTCGCCTAATTGGCGGAAGAGTTGGAAGTAAACTGTTGGACGCTTGCCTTCGCCTCCACCTAACCACTCCTTCATGGCTTCAATGTCGCCTTTAGGAATCTTATAGGTGTTCACGATGGTTAGAAGATCATATTTCGGTTTTGGGTCACGATGACGTTTACCAGCCTTGGCTGCGTCTAGATCCTCTTCGGTATTAGCTTTGGCATCACGCTCTAAGCGCTTGTAGCTAGCTTTGTAATGTTCTGGTGCTTCGGGGTTACCATCCTTGTCCGTCTCAACGACGAAGAATTCATAGGTACGTCCTCTCTCATCCTTCAGATCCAGTCCTTCCCAAAGAACTGTATCGTCTAACACTAGTTTAGGTTCGCCTACCTTCTCTGGCTCGTTATCGCCAATCTGGCGGAAGAGTTGGAAGAAGATGGTAGGTCTATTCAAGGCATCGCCGCCAACCCATTCCTTATTGGCTTCAACATCCACTTTAGGAATTTTATAGGTATTAACGATGGTCAAGAAATCAAACTTCGGCTTCGGATCATGAGGTGGCTTTTTACCCATAATGGTGGCATCTAGCACGTCATCTTCAGCTGCGCTTAGGTCCATATCCTCATTGCTGTTAAGGTGTCCAAGGCGTTTGTAACTTGCTGTGTAGTTGGCCGGTGCTTCCGGTCTTCCACGTCTATCCGTCTCTACAACGAAGAATGTGAATTCTACGCCGTTGATATCGGTCAGCTCTAAATTACGCCATGAGGCCTTATTACGCTCAACACGTTTTGGCATGCCCATCTTCTCTGGCTCATTTTCGCCTAATTGACGGAAGAGTTGGAAGTAGATGGTTGGACGATGCTTCTTGTCTCCACCAACCCATTCCTTATTGGCATCAATGTCGCCTTTAGGAATTCTGTAGGTGTTGACGATGGTTAAGAAGTCATACTTCGGCTTCGGATCGTGAGGTGGACGTTTGCCCATGGTTGTGGCATCTAAGTCTTCCTCACCTGTAGCCTTCGTACGCTCTATGCGTTTGTAACTTGCTGTGTAATGTCTAGGTGCTTCAGGTTTGCCATGCCTATTCGTCTCAACGACGAAGAAGCTAAACTCTCTTCCCTGAAGATCCTCTAACTCGAGATCTTCCCAAACAACCTTGTCGCGACGTACCTGTCTTGGTCCGCCAACCTTCTCCTGCTCGTTATCGCCAATTTGACGGAAGAGCTGGAAGTAGATGTCTGGACGATTCTTACCATTGCCACCAACCCATTCCTTATTGGCTTCGATGTCGCCCTTAGGAATTCTGAATGTGTTGACGATGGTGAGTAGATCGTACTTCGGTTTCGGATCATGAGGCGGGCGTTTGCCCAGGATGCTTGCGTCTAATTCTTCTTCACTGTCTACAGCTAGAAGATCTAGATCGCCCTCATGTGTTCTCGATAGACGTTTGTAAGTTGCGGTGTAGTTACGAGGTGCACCTGGATTACCATGTCTGTCTGTCTCAACAACGAAGAATGTAAACTCTTGGCCATTGATATCAGTCAATTCAAGGTTTCTCCATGTGACCTTGTTACGCTCAACTCTCCTTGGATCGCCGACCTTCTCTGGCTC
>CAYXVJ010000020.1:16674-19289 GCA_964468675.1 uncultured Oscillospiraceae bacterium | reverse complement strand
ACTACCGCTTTTATTATGTTCAAAGACTTTGTATTTTATCGTTTATAAATAAGAGATTGTTTTAAAGACTCATATGAAAAACGGTGTCTTTTTTAAAGGCCTGACAAGGCATCGTTCATTTGCCGATGTGCGATTAGAAGCTTGATAGCCTCAATCTCATTGTAGTAAATCCTTGATCCCCCAATTGGGAGGTTTTGGTAGTCACCAATACCGAGTATCAAAATGATGTCGTTCTCTTCTGCTGTATCAATGATTCTCTTTAATGCTTCCAAGCGATTGAAGATAATGGTAACCTCATGTTCTTTTATTCCTGTAAGTACTTCGTCTAAGATATATTTTGGATTTTCATCTTCTACAATGCCACTTGTTAATACAATATAGTCCGCATATTGATCTAAGATTTGACCTATTAGTGGACGCTTTGTGCGATCGCGGTTAGCAGCTGCAGTTGCCAGTACCCGAATTTTATTATGCGTTATGGCACGTGTTGTATGAGCAAAATCAGATAAAACCGTATAGTTTTGTCCTAGATCAATCACTTCTTGCCTGCCACCTACGGAACGAAAGCTTTGTAGTGCATGCACCGCGGATACCAGATCGATGCCAGATTGATGTGCTGCTGCTAGTGCTGCCAAGGAGTTATAGACATTGAAACGGCCTCTACACGGCAGTATTACGGGGTAACTGTCTCCCTGGTATAGTAAATCGTAGTGTATGACATCTTTCTTCTCACGTATATTGCTAGCAAAATACATCGCCTCTTCTTTAATACCATATGTAATGATTCTTGCTTGGCATTTAGCCTTAGCACTCATGACAAGTGCATCATCAGCATTTAAAATCGCAAGATCGCTTGTAGATAAACCTTGGAACAAGCGCAATTTCGCATCTAAGTAACGTTCTCTAGTCAGATGGTAGTCTAGATGATCTGAAGTAAAATTTGTAAAAATGGCGTAGCGGAAATTAAGTCCGTCTACGCGCCCTTGATCCAAGGCATGAGATGAGGTCTCCAGGATGAATCTATGAATCCCCTTATCTTGCATATGTCGAATCAGTCTATGTAATTCAGGGGCTTCTGGCGTTGTTAAATGCAATTGAGTTTGTTGATCCTTCGAAAAAGCTCCGGAGGTTCCAATACAAGCAATGGCTTGACCAGTCGATTCAATGATCTGCCTTAGCATATGAGAAGTGGTCGTTTTTCCATCTGTACCTGTAACAGCATAAAATACACTTTCTTCATCTTTTGTCTGGTATAACGTTGACGATAGTGGAGCCAGGCAAGCGCGCGTATCCGGAACAATGATTTGGGGTATGTTTATGCCTGGCACAAGATAGGAGACGATGGCAGCAACGGCTCCCCTATCTTCAGCATCTTTCACGAATTTATGCCCATCAGTATATTGACCCTTACATGCCACAAATAGAGAGCCTGCTTCGACTTGTCTAGAATCCAAGTCGATACGCTTCACCTCAATGTCTGCATAAAGACTATTGCCAGGATCTGATAGTAATTCACTTAATTTCATTGACTGTATCCCATCCCAATACCTTTTCTCTCATCTGCAATGGCCTTAGTGTCCTACAGGCAAGAGCGCAAACGAATACCCTTGCTGGTGAACGTAGCTAATAAAATCTTCTAAGATGGCCACGTTCGAATCGCCAACGCTGTGTTGCATCAGTATGCTCCCTGGAAAGACTTGACCCTTCAGCTTTTGTAACACAGTTTCAGAGGAGGGTTGCTCGTCTACTAACCAATCTTTATGTGTCCAACTAAAAAGGTAAATACGATAGCCTAAGTTTTGAACGAACCCCAACGTCCTCTCACTCCACTCTGATGAAGGTGGCCGGTACAAATTTGATGGTTCAAAGCCAGTAATGGAGCGATACAAGTCGTCGAATCCTTTTATTTGAGCTAACGCTTCTTCTTCACGTCCCGAATCAAGAAGCGCAATCAAATCAGCGTGCCGCCTTGTGTGATTACCTACGATATGCCCTTCATTTACCATACGTTTTACAGTATCTGGATTGCTTTCCATATAGTAACCGTCAAGAAAGAAAACAGCCTTCACTTGGTGGCGAGCCAAAATATCAAGAATCTTTACAGAATTTTGATTGTGTTCGTAACCTGCATTAAATGTCAGATAGATTGATTTACTATCAGCAGGACCATAAGCATAAGCTCCATACTTCGCCAATACAAAAATCGTTTCCTCTGACGGTGGGAATGTCCAGCCGTGTCGTGTATTGGGTAGTTTATTTACAATAGAGATGGGAGTTGGCATTGGCGAAGGAGCTTTTGTTGAAACAGGATCGGTCGGTACAGGTGAAGGTATAGTGGATTCTGGCGTTGGTTTTGCAGCTGTGTAAAGCATATGCCCATCTAGATCGAATACACTTTGACCTTGATCTGTAGCAAGTTTGACCGCATTCTCATACAAGGAAAAAGCACCTGTTTGACTACGAGGATCGTCAAAACGAGTCCTGACATAGTATAAAATAGTCATTGATGTACGACTTGTTTCTGATTCGTACGTCTCTGTAGTTTCAATAGTAGATTCTGAACTGCTATCTATTTGAGTGCTGGTACTAGGCATTTTACTTGTGCTTAATTCACT
>CAYXVJ010000020.1:0-16574 GCA_964468675.1 uncultured Oscillospiraceae bacterium | reverse complement strand
AACTGCTATCTATTTGAGTGCTGGTACTAGGCATTTTACTTGTGCTTAATTCACTAGAGTTAACACTACTTTGATCAAGCGGCTCTAAATTACTACTTTCTTGAGCATCATTATGTCTTGAAGAAGATAAATCTATAGTAGGCGATTTCTGACAAGAAGCTAGCAAAATCATTAGCAAAGCTAAAGCTAAGGCATATATGGCTTTAGGCCTGACATGTGAGCTTATATCTTTCATGTTTATCTCCTCTACGATATGGCAAATAAAGCCATAGCGAGTATTCATGAATCTTTATGAAGTCCTTAAGCTGTTGTGCTAGGTATTCGATGACAAAAAAGTTAAATGCATCTACAACACCTATTACATTAGCTTACTTGCAAGATAATACTAAGCTACTTTGACCTGAATATAGTACAATCAGTAAAGAAAGTCAATAAATTAACAATGATATTTTGATAGTAGCCATAAGGATTGATGTATTGGATTAAAATAATTAGGTAAGAGTAAAAAGTCGTGCTATATACAGATGACTACGGTCAAGCTAAGTAAGATTCAGCTTCTTATTTTACCTCTTACTCAAAAACTTGAACATGGTTCAAGTTCGTCAATCGATTAGAAGAAAGCTTAGGTGAGTCAGATGAAATTTAAACGCTTTTACGATGTGACAGAATTTTACAATCAAGTGTATGATCTTCTCTTAAGGGATGAAGCTCAAAACATGATCCTACTCGGCAACCTCAACATCGGCTACCAAGGTTTAGACAAAAAGGATTGGCGAGATCCTAAAAACTGGTTCATGGCGACTGTATCCAAAGATAAACAGATCTTACTGACCGTGCTCATGACCCCACCACACAATATCACCATGTACGCGACAGGTAACAAATTCTCTAATGATGTACTCGATTGTCTCACCTTGCATTTAGACGATGTTGACATCCCTGGTGTTACGACAGAGTCCAATTTAGCGTACGCTTTTGCAGATCGGTACACGAAAAGATATGGCCAAACAGTGCAGATTCAAATGAATCAGCATATATATGAACTAAAGTCAGTAAACCCCAGTGTCAAACAATTCGGCCATTTAAGACCTTTATCAGACAAGGACATCTACTTCTTCCCTTACTGGTTAGAAGCCTTTCATGCAGCTAGCCACTACGGTCAAAGCTTAATGACGATACCTGAAGACATTGACTTATACAACTATCGAATTAAAAGTCAAAAGCTCTATATTTTAGAAGTAGAAGGCTCTCCTGTATCTATGGTGGGGTTTACAAGAGAGATGAAGGATTCTATCGGTATAGCTTTCGTCTATACTCCACCTTACTTTAGAAAACGTGGCTATGCCACGTCTGCTGTCGCAAAGCTTAGTCAAGTAGCTTTGGATCAAGGCTATCAGTCTTGTGTCTTATATACAGACTTAGATAACCCTACATCAAACCATATCTATCAAGAGATTGGCTACGAGAGCATTTGTGACTCTTCTATGCTCGAATTTATCAAAAAGGATTCTTTATGGCAAAAGTAATTTTAATCTGTGGAACGATTGCAAGTGGTAAAACCTACTATGCTAAAGAACTCATAAAAAAGAAACAAGCTGTACGCTTATCCGTAGACGATTTAGCGATTGCCTTATTTACTACAGATGCAGGTGATAAGCACGAAGCGATTACGAAGCTCATCAAAGCGTATTTATTCGCACAATCCTTAGAGATCTTAGAGACGGGTCTTGATGTCATCTTGGATTGGGGCTTTTGGACGAAAGATGGTAGAGATGAAGCAAGATCTTTCTATGAGCGGCATGGGGTAAAAACAGAGTTACATGTTCTGGATACTGACAAAGAAACCCTAGTAGATCGCCTAAAAAAGAGAAACAAGAAGATTCAAGATGAAGCCTATAACTTTTACTATTTCGACGATCAATTAGCCAAAGCGTTTTGGAGCAGGTTTGAAAAACCAAATGAAGACGAAGCGGATGTTTGGATTCGCACGAGAATTTAATCCTCTTCTTACATCGCTCTTACATCCACATTTTATAGTTTAGCTATAGAACAATCGATAGTAGGAGTACTTTATGTTTACACGAAACGATATCCAAGTCATCCATGCATCTACCTATGGATCTACAAGAGCATATGCCAATTGGATCGCAGCAAGCTTAAACTGTAAGTGTACTAGCCTTGAAGATGCAAGAGAAAGAGATTTCCCCCATGTGCATACAATTATTTTTGGAGGCGCTGTTTATGCGGGCCAAGTTAAGGGCTTACGCTTCTTAAAATCCTTGATGAAGGAATACCCAGACATCAAGTTCATCTTATATACTTGTGGCGTCTATAGCCCTGATGACAAAGAGCATATAGAACAGTTACGCTCGGGGATACAACGATCCTTAACAGATCGCTATATGGACAAACTAGAGATACACCATGTCCAAGGTGCAATCCACCATAAGCGCTTAAGCTTTCTACATAAACTCGTCATTAAAATTCTAGTACACAGCATTAAAAGAAAAGATCCACAAGCAAGGTCCTTAGAAGAGCAAAGCATGCTAGGCAGCTATGGACAGGTAACAGACTTCAAAGATCCTTGCTATGTAGATGCCATTACAAAATCTCTATCGCATTCTATTTGATCCAAAAGATTGACATTTACACTTAGGTTAAATAGACTATTAGTAATGAATACTAGCTTAAAGAATGAACGAATCGTTGCGCATAAGCGCGTTTTTGGCCTTATGGAGTTTTACTTCGATTTGGCTTATTTAGCTCTCGCACTTGTTATGGGCATTTATATGCTTAGTCAAGAAGCTGAGAGTTTATTTTTACCTGGCATTGCTGCACTGATCTTAGTCTTTGGTGATGCCTTTCACTTAGTGCCACGCATGGCATCCATCGTATCTAAAAGACCTGAACGTTTCCGTATCGCCTTAGGCATCGGTAAACTTGTGACATCCATCACGATGTCTGTGTTCTATCTTATACTTTGGTATATCTTAACAATTCACTTAACGATACCTCATGAAAGATACATGAGTGCCATTATGGCAGCTCTTTGTGGTATACGGATTTTGTTTTGTTTCCAGAAAGAAAATGAATGGCTGGAAGAAGAGCCTGATGTCAGATACGGCATCATCAGAAACATCCCCTTCTTCATCATGGGCCTAATTACTGCTGTAGCAGCATTGGTGTTTGGCTCTGGTGGACATTTCTTCCTAGTCGGCATTGCCGTCTTGCTCAGCTTTTTATTTTATACTCCGGTCGTTTTATATGTACATAAGAACCGGAAACTTGGCATGCTCATGCTGCCAAAAAGTTTGGCTTATCTGTGGATCTTATATTTGCTGATGAGTCTTTAAACGATATTAAGGTAGCTTGCTACTGTTAATATAATAGATTTTATGGAGGTTCGTATGGACATTGATAAAAAGTTAACGAACGAAGTTGGTGCTCCAGTAGCAAATAACGAGCATTCGATCACTGCGGGTCCTAGAGGTCCAGTAGTGCTAGAAGACGTTTGGCTGCTCGAGAAGATGGCACACTTTAATCGTGAAGTGATTCCAGAAAGACGTATGCATGCTAAGGGTTGGGGTGCGTATGGACACTTAACGATTACAGGAGATATTAGCCAATATACGCGTGCAAAGGTCTTACAAAAGGGTACTGTTACAGAGTCATTTACCCGCTTCTCAACGGTTGCCGGTGAGCGTGGTGCTGCAGACGTTGAACGTGATATCAGAGGCGTAGCAACGAAGTTTTACACATCTGAAGGCAACTGGGATCTAGTAGGTAACAACACACCAACCTTCTTCTTGCGAGATGTACATAACTTTGCGGATTTAAACCGTGCCGTTAAGCGCGATCCACGCACTGGACGCCGCAGCGCACAAAACAACTGGGACTTTTGGACCATGCTGCCAGAGTCATTCCACCAACGCACAATTACGATGAGTGATCGAGGTATCCCTGCATCCTTCCGCAACATGCACTTCTATGGTGAGCACACCTTCTCCCTTTACAACGAGAAGAATGAACGCACCTGGTGTAAATTCCATTTCCGCACTCAACAGGGTATCAAGAATTTCACCAATGAAGAAGCTGCTGCCATTAATGGACAAGACCGCGAATACCATGGTAAAGATCTTTTTGAAGCCATCGAAAATGGCAATTTTCCAAAATGGACATTCTGTATTCAGGTCATGACTGAAGAGCAGGCAAAGAACCATTACGAAAATCCATTTGACATCACCAAGGTTTGGTCTCAAAAAGAATTCCCATTAATTGAAGTCGGTGTATATGAGTTAAATCGTAACGTAGAAAACTTCTTTGCTGAAGTTGAACAAGCTGCCTTCACCCCTGCACACGTTGTGCCTGGTATCGGCTTCTCACCTGACCGCTTCTTGCAAGGCCGCTTATTCTCCTATGGAGATGCACAGCGCTATCGTCTAGGTGTCAACCATAACTTAATTCCTGTGAACCAGGCAAAGGTACCTGTACAATCCTCACACCGCGATGGTCATATGCGAGTTGATGGAAACTACGGCAGAGTGCCGATGTACCATCCAAATACACCTGGCTACTGGACTGCACAGCCTGAAGTTGCAGAACCACCACTAGAGCTAGAAGGTGCCATGTGGCGCTACGACCCAAAAGATGACCCAACAGACGATAACTTCCGTGCTGGTGGAAACCTATGGCGCTTAATGACTGAAGATAAGAAGCAACTCTTGATCTCAAACACAGCTGCAGATATCCACCCAGTCACCAAGAACATCAAGTATCGTCATGCTGTACACTGCTACCATGCAGACATTGAGTATGGTGTCAGAATGACTGAAGCCTTAGAATTAAACCTCGATAAGGTAAAAGAGCTCTCACAATTAGACAATCAAGGTCTGATTGAAGCCACACTAGAGCCAATGGACTAATGAATCAAAGTCATTGAATGAGTAAAGCCGTTATCCAAGGATAACGGCTTTGCTTATATTTCATTGATTTAGCATAACTATATGCTTTATAGTCATGTTTAACTCTTTAATCTAGATCTACAATCAAGTCTACGTATATACCAGGACAGAGCATATCTTCTGCATCCATGGATTTTGTTTGAACCATACCATAACTAATGCCAAAGACACGGATCTTATCGTCTACTTTTAGGCCGTGTTTGCCTTTTAATTCTTTACTCATCTCAAGCACTACACAAGATCCTTCACCATTCTCGCTTGTTAAGACGAGGTAGTCTAAAGCTGTTCCTTCACGAATCTCTGTTATTTGACCTGTTAATTGGATCTTCTCCATATAATAAAGGTCTTCACTAGCTCTTAGCTCTTCAACTGAAACATCTTCATATAAGTTTACAGATTCAGTTTCAGAAAAATGGCTATCGACTAAGTTGATATCCAAATCACTTTCTGCCAAGAAAGATTCTACTTCATTCCTATAGGCTTGGAACTCACGAGATAAGATAGCCATATCCGACTGCAATTCTTCTATATTCTCTTCCAATAGCAATACATCACTAGTATGCTTGTCACGAAGCAATTCAGCAGATGCTAAGATGGACTCATTGGTCATTCTCTCAACATCGAGTTCTTGTTCTAAAATAGCGATTTCTTCTTCCAGACTCGCTATTTCTGCACGTCTAAAATCAACAAGTGTTGATCCATCGTTCGCAGTACTAGAACTAATGACATCAATGCCAGACGCCGTCTCAACTGCTATGTTTCTTCCAAACTCATCTCCTATATTTGAGCATGAGCTTAATAAAAGTATAGATCCAATGGTAATGGATGCGATTCTTAATTTACGCATAAATTCTTTCTAGTCAAATATTATTTGGAACCATTCTCCACACTTAAGTATAAGATAACAAATCTGTCCGTCAACCAAAACTGAAGAAATTTGACATTCTCCCAGTAAAACTTACCTTTTGGCTGCTTAAGATGCCAAATTTTTGTACTTATAGTATATATACGAATAGAAAAACAAGTAGAAATCAAAAGGCTACTGAGGCTAGTAATCCTGGAATGCAATATGAAGTGCAACGCTATTTTGCTAGTAAATGCTATGGATCTAGCTAAGCTATTAATGCTTTTTTGTAGCCAAGCTTAGTGATTAAAAATGGAAGTCACCTAAGATATGTAAGATGAGTAAGTTATAGAATAACTACCTATTCATACCTCATCTCTCCTCTCTTAATCTCAATTTAGTAAAGCAGTTTAATAAGGCTGCTTCAACTCGTTTAGCACTTCTAAGATAAGCGATCAGTCCTGCAGCTTTGACACGTTTGACCAATGCCGTGGACGTAATACCCATTTTTGCGGCAATATCTTTTCTCGAAAAGTTTGGATCGAACTGATCACTAGCTAGTAAGGCTAATAAAACATCTAGTTGAGCACCTGTCCACTTCATTCTAATAAAAGAGCGCATGGCCAAGACTTCATTCATCAAAGCAACCTTAGTCGGCGAAATAGTTATCTCTGCTTCAATCACAGCGAACATATTCGCAAAACCAAAATCATTTGAATCCTGTATTTCTTCTATTGCAGTCCTTGCGTGCCAAAATGCAGGCCCATCTGCACCATAACTATACTCACCTATTTTTGTAAGCATACGGCCAAGTCCAAAACCAAAGCGAACTTCTACAGGGTATAAAGCCATCTCTATTTTCGAGAGCATTTCCATTAGGTGATCAGGCTTTGCTAAAAGACCTTGAAATTCATCACCCTGCGTAATCGTAAACTTAGCATGTATCACGTCTTGATATTTGGGCTCCAAATTAATCTCGTCTAAAATATTCTCTAATCTTATTTGCACATCAAAGCGGTTCGTTAAGCTTTTTGAATCCACAATAGCCCCGATGATGGCCAAGTAATTTGGCATAACAATTCCTCCTTCTTCCAGTCTTAAGCAGTTTACAGCTTCCATATTAACGGACATTTTTCACTATGTCCATCACAAAGGACATAGTAGGAAATATCTTTTAGAAACAGTTTGCTAGGTTACTAGAAGATAGTTCATTAGAACTTACAATAATAATCAAGGGTTATAACCCTAATCAAAACAAAGTATTCATCTGCATTTGCAGAACAAAAAGGAGGTCACATGGGTATACTATCCTGGATCATCGTTGGCGGATTGGCTGGCTGGGTAGCAAGCTTAATCATGAGAAGAGACGGTTCTATGGGCATAATTGCAAACATAATCGTCGGCATCATTGGTGCATTGATCGGAGGCTTTATAGTAAATGCAATGGGCGGTGACGGCAACATTAATGCTTTCTCACTCCAAAGTTTTCTAGTTGCACTTTTAGGCTCTGTCGTACTTTTGGCAATCATTAATCTATTCACCAGAGGCAAAGCAAGATAGAGTTGTCATATTGACATTTATAAGCCCTGTATCATGGTCATTTATGGTACAGGGTTTTTTAATGCTTTGCACTATATGTGGTTGCTACCATAGGCAATTAAAATCAAACATTTTCATCAGTACGATGAAAGGATTTACGATACATAGATAAACACCCACCAACTGTAAGTTGATGGGTGCTAAACTTGTCTGTCAATAGTTATTTTTTCTTAGCTTTACGCTTGACGGTCTTAACACCGTGCATCACATCTCTTACGACAGATGCAGATGCTAAAGGGCGCTTGATAAAGGCCAGAACTGCAGTCACTATACCCGTTACTTCAGTAACGATGCTAGAAGCGGCTCCTGCAAGACTAGAGGCAGTGTGACTCACTTCAGATACTGCAGTCAGTATGGCTGGTAACTCAGTGACAACATCATCTGTTAAGTCAACTACATTACTGCTAATCTGATTCACATGTTCGATTGTTTTTGGCAATTGACCCACCGTCTTCTTAATATCTGGTGTCACATCATCCAAAGTTTTATTCAAACGGTTGATGGTACCGACTAACTTAATCAGTACATAAGCCAGAATCACTAGAACGGCTGCTCCTACTAAGCTTAGTAGACCTCGCCATAAAGAATCGAGTTCCAGTGTAACGGCATTTGTGAATACTTGCATCAGCATGCATTACCTCCTAATCTGATGTAAAAGTATACGTTTATTTAGAAATCTTCTTTTACTTCGTCGACGGTATCTTTTGCATCTTCTGCCACATCTTCTGCGCCATCACGAAGCTCATCACCTACAGCTTCGGCTGTGTCTTTTACATCTTCAAACACGTCATGTGCACCATCTTTTAATGCATCGCCGGCATTTCTTGCTTTACGGCGGGCATCGCGTGCAGCTTGGCGTACATCTGCAGCCTTGGCTACAACGGTGTCTTTCACATCGTGTGCGGTTTCACGGACTTTATCCGCTGCCTTCAAGCTTACATCCTTAACGGCTTTTGCACCTTCTACAGACTTGTCAGCAATGATCTGACGGGTCTCTTTACCAGAATGTGGAGCTAGAAGAATGCCTGCGAGTGCGCCGGCAGCTAAGCCGAACAGCGCTGCGTTCATTGTAGCCTTCTTCTTATCCCTCTGATTCTGTCCGGTGAAAGCACCGATGATCTCTTGTATCAACATTTTTCAGTCCTCCTTGAATCTTTCATAGCTATTTTAGCTTCTTATAGAATAACATGCTAAATTAGCTTACGTTGTACCTCAGGTATCTTTATTCTAATGTTATCAAAATCTTCACAATTAAATTATTTTGATAGTCAAAACATCTAAAAGATCCGTCTTATACTTCTGCTTCAACAGATAACTGTTCTGCAACTGCTGGCCTGCCACATGCTTCATAAATATGGAACATCAAGTTCATTGTGGATGCCACATCTTCTACTGTAATGGGTGCAGGCTTGTCTTTCTTAAGTGCCTCATAAAAGTCATCAATACAAAGTTGGTGGCCTTTACCCCAATAGTCTTGGAAGCCTGTCTCTAAAAGGTTCGTATCGTAGATAAATTCCACGTCACGACCTTTCCAGTGAATCTCTAGATCCGTGCCATTTAAAATAATTCTTGCATGCTCACAATCGAGTTCAATGTATACAGGCGCATTCGTCGTATAAGCATTTGTGGCATAGAACATGGCTGTGGCACCTTCATAGCGGATGTATGCATCTACCGTATCTTCCACTTCGATGATGCCTTCAAGGCTTCGGTTTGACATCTTAGCATCAACAGATAAAAGAGGCTTTCCAACGAGCAAGTTTAAAAGGTCAAGCGTATGAATGGCTTGGTTAATCAAGACGCCACCACCTTCTAATGCCCACGTACCATGCCAATCATCGGCATAGTATTCAGGGCTGCGATGCCAGTGGACATTGGCTCTTGCACCTAAGACTAGACCAAACTCTTCGGCCATCAAACGCCTTAGTGTCGTAGTAACATTTTGGTTATAGCGGTTTTGAAAACATATACCAACCGTTGTGAGCCGATCTGCTTCCAAGAGTAAAGACCACTGCTCGCGATTCATCACGGGCGGTTTTTCTAAGAACACATTCGCTCCGGCTTTTGCAGCCTCCAGTGTCATCTCTCCATGTAAATAGTGAGGGGTACAGATGTGTACAACATCTGGCTTTACTTCAGCTAACATCAGACGATAGTCTGTATAGGCCTTGGCATCAAACTCTTTTGCCAAAGCGCTTGCCCGTTCTATCTTAGTATCGACTGTTGCTACGATTGTGGCAGTAGCTTGTTCTTTCAAACAAGCTACATGCATACCAGCGATACTTCCACAGCCAATAATTGCTACGCGGAAAATCTTTGCCATCTCAACTACACCTATCTTAGCTTCCGTAGGTACCTGAAACATCCATGGTCTTATCTACGGTATCTTTCAAACGTGAATTCTCTCGTCTCTCATTGAGAAGCTCTAAATATAGATCCTCATCAATAGGAAGGCTTACAGTCTTGTTTGTCCATGCAGATAAATGCATGGCATTGGATAACATCAAGCCATTGATGCCCTCTTCGCCTGCAGCAATCAAATCTTCACCACGTAGGATACTTGCAGCAAAGCTGTTCATGACGCCACTATGCTGGGTATTCTCGCCTTCTGTATCCACTACAATGGTTTCAACTGGTGGACTTGCAAACACATTGGCGTGCTCTCTTGCACTCCATTCGCTTTCATGCACTTCCAACTTATCCAAGGTTAATTTGCCATTTTCAGCAACCAAGCGACCGCCATCTAACATAACTTCAAAACGATTGGTTCCAGGTGCATCAGCTGTTGATGTAATAAAGGTACCAGTTGCACCATTTTCAAACTCTAGATAGGCTGTTACATCATCTTCTACTTCAATATCATGCCACTTACCTTCGTGAACAAAGGCATGTACTTTGACTGGCAAGCCACAGATCCACTGCAAGAGGTCTAAGTTATGTGGACACTGGTTCAAGAGGACACCGCCACCTTCACCTGCCCATGTGGCACGCCATGCACCAGAATCGTAATAAGATTGTGGACGATACCAATCGGTAATCAGCCAATTGACACGTTTAATCTCACCTAATTCACCACTGGAAATGAGCTCATGCATCTTTCTGTACAATGGATTTGTTCTTTGATTGAACATCATCGCAAAAACTTTATCTTTTTTCGCTGCAAACTCATTCATCTCACGAACAGCCTTGGTGTACACACCTGCAGGCTTTTCAACCATAACGTGCTTGTCATTGTCCAATGCTTCAATAGCAAAACGTGGGTGATCGTAGTGAGGTACTGCAATTAAAATGGCATCACATGCATCATTTTTAATCAAGTCGGAACCATCTTCATAGATGTTGACGTTTCCTAAATTTTCTTTTGCCCAAGCTCTACGGTCTGCTTTCACATCGGCTACTGCGACCAATTCGAATTCTGGCATCTTACCTGCATTCAAGTTGGCTATGTGACCTGCACCCATATTACCGATACCAATGATACCTAAAGTAACTTTACCCATAATCAATCTCCTGTTTTATCTTAATAGCCTAAGCCTTTTAAGTATGTTCTGCTTTGCTTTAATGCTTCAAACGGACTACCAATAACGGTATCTTGCTCTACTAGAATATGCTTTGTTGTTCCTAACTCTTCTAGCTTCTTCAAGATGGATGGGAAATTCATATTACCCTCACCGATAGCTGCATAGGTTGTGTCGTTACCGATCACCTGCATGTCTTTTAAGTGTACGCAATCAATGCGGTCTTTTAGGATTTCAAGCCATTCGTTCACATCACAACCAGCTGCTTGCAGCCAATAGGTATCAACAGTTATACCCATAAGCTCAGGTGTAAATCCTTCCAACAGCTCATAGATCATTGCTCTACCATCAATCTTATTGAATTCAAAGTGGTGGTTGTGGTACATGAATTTCATGCCTGCATCGTGGATCTTTTTAGCAGCTTCTTGGAAGTCTACTGCAAAGTTCTTAATCCAATATGCGTTGCGATACTTGTTCGGCATGCCTCCTAAACCAATGTAAGAGCAGCCATAGATTTTGTGTTCTTCAATTAAACGATCTGTATCGTTTAAAATGCGTCCATCAGGATTATGGGTAATCACAATCTTGAGTCCTGCCTCATCACAAATATCCTTCATTAAATGAGGATCGAGTGATGCTGCACCACTTAATTGAATGCTGTCATAACCCATCTCTTTAACGAGTTTCAAACTACGTCTGATGTCTTTTTCTGTCTGTAGATAATCTCTTAGTGTGTATAGCTGTGCGCCTAATAACATATGCTCCTCCGAAGTAAAATCGTTACATACATTCTAGCACTAAAACAGATGAAAAATGCCCAAATCTTGCATTAAAATGAACATTCGGGCATTTAATTTCAACAGTTTTTCATAAATCGATCAGCGCTTAAGCACTTTTGACAAGAACTCTTTGGTTCTCTCCTCTTTCGGGTTCGTAAATAGTTCCTCAGCTTCCCCTTCTTCAGCAATCAATCCATCATCCATAAAGATAACTCTAGTACCTACTTGCCTTGCAAAGCCCATCTCATGGGTAACAACAACCATGGTCATGCCGCTTTGTGCAAGCTCCTTCATGACATCTAATACTTCGCCGATCATTTCAGGGTCTAAAGCAGATGTTGGCTCATCAAACAACATCACTTGAGGATTCATAGCAAGCGCTCTAGCGATCGCTACACGTTGCTTTTGACCACCACTCAATTGATTTGGATATACATGAGCCTTCTCTTTTAAGCCCACACGATCTAATAGTTGCATGGCTAAAGCATTGGCTTCTTCATGACTTTGCTTCAACAAGGTAGTTGGTGCAATCGTCATGTTCTGTAAGACGGTTAAATGAGGGAATAAATTAAAGTGTTGGAAGACCATACCCATTTTTTGTCTGGCTACATTCAAGTTTACATCCGGATCCACTAGATTGATGTCATCAAACCAGATCTCTCCTCCACTAGGCTCTTCTAAAAGATTTAGACACCTTAAGAAGGTGGACTTCCCTGACCCTGATGGACCTACAATGACGAGGCATTCACCGGTCTGTATATCTGTACTAATTCCTTTAAGAACCTCTAAATCTTCAAATTGTTTGCTTAAATTCTTAACGCTTATCACCTTGACCAAGCCTCCTTTCCATAATACGCAGTAGCTTTGTTAAGAGCATGACCACTGCTAAATAAACCAATGCGACTGCAAATAAAGGTAGAGCAGACAATGTTGCTGATCTTATGTTCTGACCTGCCCTTGTCAAGTCTGTAAACGCAATATAACCTGCAACGGATGTCTCTTTTAACAAGGCAATAAACTCATTAAAGAGTGTAGGTAATGTATTCTTAAATGCTTGGGGCAAGACAATTAAACGCATGGTTTGCCAGTAGCCAAAACCAAGTGACCTACCTGCTTCCATCTGCCCTCGATCCAGCGACTCTATACCTGCTCTAAAGATCTCTGCGACATAAGCACCTGAGTTTACACCAAATGCAATGGATGCAATCAAGAGCTTACTCATATTGGGGAGTCCTGCAAACACAATAAAATACCAGATCATAATCTGGACAACTACAGGTGTACCACGAATCACCGTGATATAAAGCCTTGCGAAATTATCCAAGACTCCAAGTTTTACACCTGAATCTGCACTAACACGGATAATGGCCAATAGGATACCAATTACAATACCGATCACTAAAGAAATAGCAGTCATGGCAAGCGTGTTACCTAAACCGCTCACTAGCCATTTCCATCTGCCATCTTGGATAAAAGTCTGGTCGATTTGGGTGGCTAAATCCACCCACTTTTCAGGACCAAGCCAACCCGTGCTGTATAGTAAGATCGTTAATAGAGGTACCATAGCAAGGCTAATAATATCTACGATTAATTGGCCTTTAGACCTTGGTTTTTCTTCTTTCATCTTCTTCGTCTTTCTACTATGCGCCAAAAAGCCCCGATAAACCGGGGCAAATTGGCATCATATACGTAATATATCTTTACTCTCCGGCGTAGTTCTCTACACGGATGACGATAACCTGGCGAGCATCTTCTATGTAAGGCTGTGTAAAGTCAGTGGTTAACTCACGCTGGGGGGTAACAGTCATACCGGCAGCTATGAAGTCAATTCTACCTGTATCTAATGCAAGCGGCAAGGAATCAAAGTCCATATTTTCAATTACAAGCTCTTTATCCAGTGCTTTAGCAATCAAGGCTGCAATTTCGACATCAATACCGATGAAGCCATCACCTTCTTGCATCTCGTAAGGTGGGAAGCCAGCTTCTGTACCCATGGTAATCACACCACCAGCTGCACCTTCATTTAAATCAATATCAGCAGACTTCACATCTGTCGTTGCATATTTTTCCTGAATGGCTGCAATGCTTCCATCAGCCTTTAGTGTTTCTACGATTTCATCTACTTGTGAGAGTAGCTCAGTATTACCCTTCTTGATGGCAATCGCATACTGCTCCACATCGTATTGGTCTGGCAATATCATTAAACTGTCATTACCATCAACAAACTGTTTTGCAGGGCCAATATCCATTAGAGCTGCTGATACCTTCTTCGAAGTCAAAGCCATAATGGCATCACTGTACAAAGCATAGGACTCAACATTCGATGCATTGTCTTCCCCAACTAACTCTTGTGCTAAGCTCTCACCAACAGTACCTGCTTGGACCGCAAACTTTTGATCCACCAAGTCTTCTTTCTTAGCAAACGTCAAAGCTTCTGAGGATTGGCAGGCTACTGTTGTTAAAAGTAGTAGTGTACTTAAAACAATACTGCAAACTTTCTTAATTTTATACATTATCTCTTCCCCTATTCCGCTACCCATCAGGGGCAGCAATCAAACACATCTCATGTTTAACCATCAATATAGTTCGGTATAATAATCTGGAATTATACGAAAATCAAGCACATTTAATAGTTTTTATGCAACTTCTATCTTGTGACCAAATAAAAACATATAAACTTCAAGAGTATAGTCAATTTATAGTGTCCAGAATATATTCACTAATTTTGCATAAACACTAGCCGCTTTATGTATACTTACTCATTTATCCATATCTGTTAAAATAGAAGACATTGGAGGCACAACTATGCTAAGTGATTTTAATCAACTATTTTATGAAGACAGTTATAGACAAACATTTGACGCCAAGGTACAAGATCACAAAACAATTGATGGTAAACCTTGGATCAAGCTGGATCAAACGCTCTTTTACCCTGAAGGTGGCGGTCAGCCAGGCGATACAGGCACACTAACTGTAAGTGACAAAACGGTCCTCGTGCTCGACACACAAGTAGAAGACAATGTGATCTGGCATCAAGTAGAGACACTAGAAGATTTGCCAATCGATCGCTCTATTCGTGGGGCAATCGATTGGGAGCGCCGCTATGACTTCATGCAACAGCATTCTGCTGAACATATCTATTCTGGTCTTGTAAACAAACATTTTGGCTACGACAACGTAGGCTTTCACTTAAACGAGCGCTTCATGACGATCGACTTTTCAGGTCCTCTTAGTCAAGCAGAAGTCATGGAGATGGAAACCTTGGCAAACCTTGCCATTACAAAAAATCTCCCTTTTGAGATTACTTACCATACACCCAAAGAAGCTAAAGATATTTCGTACAGAAGCAAACTTAACCTGACTGATACCATCAGGCTCGTCACCGTGCCAGGTGTTGACCGTTGCGCTTGTTGTGGCACCCAAGTACGCAACACAGGCGAAATTGGCCTTCTAAAAGTCACGAATGTCATGAACTATAAAGGCGGAGTCCGCTTGGAACTCTTAGCCGGTATGCGAGCAATTATAGATTACCAAAAGAAACACAATGACTTAAAAGATATGGGTGCACAACTATCTAGCCCTACTGATGAAGTCTTAGAATATGTAAAGGCACTCATAAAAGATCGAGACGATTTACAAGCCGAGACAACTAAACTATCCAGACGCTTGGTGGATGTAATAAGCGATGCTTGGCCAGAACAGTTTCAAACAAAAAGCGCTATCACTATAACGGATCTATCGGCTGACAGTTACAAGGATCTTGCCAAAACATTTAGTACAAAGACAGATGCACTATCCATTCTCTTAGGCCTCATGCCTGATGAAAGCATTCGCTTTAGCATCAGTGGTACAAAAGAAGATGAAGTTAAAGACTTGCTTGAGAACTTAAAAACCACCTTTGCTGCCAAAGGTGGTGGAAGAGGAACATTCATATCTGGTCAAATAGCAAAAGATATAAGCATCGATGCCGTCAAAGAATATTTAAGGGATTTGGATTTCAAGCTCTACTAAACGATGTGAACCATTACTTTCGATGACATATAGCCGCTTTCCATTACGGGATGCGGCTACTATTTTTTCAAACGAACCAAGTTCATCTGATAGGTCATACCATCTACTATCGAGTGGTGAATAAAACAGATGACCATCAATCACAAGTAGGTTTGCCGTATGCAAGACTTCTGGCCTCATGCCTTCTAAAAGATCGCTAACAGGCTCCATCTCCAGATCATCTAAACGATAGAACTGATAGCGGTATAGATCTCTATAGATGTCCATATATTCTATCTTCATTCCGAAAGTATTGTCTTGATCCAAGCGCCACGCTTCATACCAGGGGCTATTTTCTTCATAGCGCCAATCTAATTCAATATCACCGTCACTAATCTTTAATAAATCATTGATACCTAAAGTCCTAGGTCCATCTACTGTTGACCTTACGTCTCCACTAACAAGATTATATGCTAGGCTTGGCCCTATGGCCTTGCCGTACTTTAACGCTTCTACCTTTGTAGTGTAAAACACATCATCTTCATCTAATTCAAATCCAAAATAACCATTTTGATCTTCTAGTATGACAGACCATGTTCCACTGCCAATGGTATAGACCTCAAGTTTAAAGACTTCATCTCCACCTTCACCATAAACAATGAAGCGATCATTTGCTGCTGCCTGCAAGCCAAAATCAGCTGTGTGTACAAGCTCTTCTTCTCCACTATTCAAATCGACTATGGATAAACGCTTTGCATTCAATAAAACGATGCGATCGTCTGCCAAGACGTGTAATATCTGGAAGCCATCTTCTTGATAAACAGCTGGCAAGGTATGGATAAGATCATTTGAAGAGGCTATAGCGATTGCCTCATCCATACTG
>CAYXVJ010000019.1:18290-19794 GCA_964468675.1 uncultured Oscillospiraceae bacterium | reverse complement strand
AGTCAGGTTAAGTTAACACTTGATATTGACGTTCATGACTTTGAACATGCGATGGAGTTTGCATTCAACAAGAATAGCAATCGTTTCACAGTTCCTGGTTTCCGTAAAGGTAAAGCACCTATGCAAATGGTGATCCGTTATTACGGTGAAGGTATTTTGTATGAGGATGCAATTGATCATGCGTTCGCCCATGCATATGGCGATGCCATTAAGGAGCATGACCTTCAGGTGGTATCACAACCTGAGATTGATATCCAAGAGATTGGACTCAATAAAGGCATTAAGATGACTGCAGAAGTCACCGTTAAGCCAGAGGTCGTACTAGGTCAATACTTAGGCGTTGAGGCAGTGAAGCCTGATGCCGTCGTAACAGATGAGCAAATTGATAGCGAATTAAAGCGTATCCAAGATCGTAACAGCCGTATGGTACCTGTTGAGGATCGTGCGATTGAAGATGGTGATACAGCAAACATTGACTATGAAGGATTTAAAGGTGACGAGCCATTTGAAGGTGGTCAAGCAAACGATCATGACCTTCGCATTGGTTCAGGTTCTTTCATCCCTGGTTTTGAAGAGCAATTAATTGGCAAGAATGCTGGTGATGAGTTAGATGTAAACTTAAGCTTCCCAGAGGACTACCATGAGGAGAGCCTTGCAGGTGAAGCTGTTACCTTTAAGGTAAAGATTAACTCTGTGAAGGTAAAAGAAGTACCAGAGCTAGACGATGAATTTGCAAAAGACGTCTCTGAGTTCGAGACTTTAGACGAATATCGTGAGTCCTTAAAGCAAAAGGAACTTGAGTCTGCTGAGCGTAGTAGCAAGAATGCTTATGAGAATAACGTTGTAAAGGCCGTTGTTGCCAATGCAACAATTGACGTTCCAGACGTTATGGTTGAGAACGAAATGGATAACATGGTTACCCAGCAAGACCAACAAATGCGTCAACAAGGCTTAAGCTTAGAACAGTACTTAGGTTATCTAGGTCAGAATATGCAAGAGTTCCGTGAGCAGTACCGTGAAATGGCTCTGGATCGTGTCAAGACATCTCTCGTATTAGAGACCATCGCAAATGTTGAAGCGATTGAAGCAGATGAAGCATCTGTTGAGCAAGAAATTGCTGACCTTGCAGCACAATATGGCATGGAAGCAGCTGTCATTAAGGAGCAAATGGGCGAAGATGATTACGATTACTTGCGCCGCAATGCTCGTGTGCAGCTAGCAGTGGATAAGATCCGCGATGCAGCCGTTGCAATCCCTGAGCCAGAAGTCAGTGAAGATGAGGAAGTCGAAGCACTCTACGATGCACTCGACGCTGAAGATGAGACCGAGGAAGCTGCGGAAGACAATTAAGCTTAGTATTTTAAGTGTAAAATGCCGATCGATTCGAAACAGTCGATCGGCTTTTTCTAAGTCATGAGTTATTTACAGAAATTTCATCTTGATACAACAGTCTTTGACTATAATTGATATACTATCAGCAGGCTTTCAGTCATGTAATAGTATC
>CAYXVJ010000019.1:9558-18280 GCA_964468675.1 uncultured Oscillospiraceae bacterium | reverse complement strand
GTTTAATAAACATCTAATATTTGATTCGAAAAAGGAGCAATGTAACGATGAGTTTAGTACCAATGGTAGTAGAGCAAACCGCACGCGGTGAGCGTTCTTATGATATTTATTCAAGACTCTTAAAAGAGAGAATTATCTTCTTAAGCGAAGATGTCAATGCTACAACAGCAAGCCTTGTCACCGCTCAAATGCTTTTCTTAGAAGCAGAAGATCCAGATAAGGACATTATGTTTTATATCAACAGCCCTGGTGGTGAAGTCACCTCCGGCATGATGATTTACGATACGATGCAGTACATCAAGCCAGACATCCAGACCATCTGTATGGGTATGGCAGCAAGTATGGGCGCCTTCTTATTAGCAGCCGGTACAAAGGGCAAGCGTTTTGCACTGCCTAATGCTGAAGTCATGATTCACCAACCATCAGGTGGTGCTCAAGGTCAAGCAACAGATATCGTTATTGCAGCTGAGCACATCGTAAAGATGAAGAATAAGTTAAACGAGATTTTAGCCGACAGAACCGGTCAAGATATTGAGAAGATTCGCATTGATACTGAAAGAGATCACTGGATGTCAGCAGAAGAAGCGCTGGAATACGGATTGATCGACCAAATTATGGATAGGAGCCAATAGTAGATGTCAGGTAACGGTAAAAACGGCAAGCAAGGCCTATTTACACCACTTGTTTGCTCATTTTGTGGAAAGGATGAATCTCAGGTTGAGCGCTTAATCGCAGGACCTGATGTTTATATATGCAACGAATGTGTCGACTTATGTTATGACATCCTTTCTCTAGAAGCTGGTAACGACAAACCTGGGCTGAATAAAATGCCGGACAGAGTACCGTCTCCACGAGAACTCAAAGCATCGTTAGATCAATATGTCATTGGCCAAGACGAAGCTAAAAAAGCTTTGGCTGTAGCAGTCTACAATCACTATAAGCGGATTCATTCCGCAGTGGATGTGAACAAAGATAAAAAGACCAAAGTGAAACCAGCTTCTTCCATCAGCCAAAAGGACAAAAACGCCAAGCACGATGAGGAGGAAGTAGAGTTACAAAAGAGTAATATTTTACTCCTTGGTCCTACAGGATCAGGTAAGACCCTACTTGCTCAAACCCTTGCTAGAATCTTAAACGTACCTTTTGCCATCGCAGATGCCACAGCTTTAACTGAAGCGGGCTATGTGGGTGAAGACGTTGAGAATATCTTACTTAAACTTTTACAAAGTGCTGACTTCGACGTAGAGTGGGCAGAGCGTGGCATTATCTATATCGATGAAATCGATAAGATTACCAGACGTTCTGATAACCCATCTATAACGAGAGATGTCAGTGGTGAGGGCGTACAGCAAGCACTCTTGAAGATTTTAGAAAGCACGGTCGCAAACGTTCCACCACAAGGTGGCCGTAAGCATCCGCATCAAGAGTTCATTCAACTGGATACAACAAACATTTTATTCATTGTCGGTGGTGCCTTCGATGGCATTGAAAAGGTCATACAGGAGCGCTTAGGTAAGAACTCCATTGGCTTTGGGGCAAAGATCAAGAGTTCAGACAAAGTGAACGAAGATGAGCTTCGTCATCAGATGATGCCGCAAGATCTCTTGAAGTTTGGTTTGATACCTGAGTTTATTGGTCGTATACCCGTCACAGTGGCTCTGGACAGCCTTGACGTTGATGCCATGACAAAGATCCTAGTTGAACCGAAAAACGCCTTAATCAAGCAATATAAGCGTTTGATGCAGATGGATGATGTGGACCTTATCTTTACAGACGAGGCCATAGTAGAAGTTGCCAAGCTTGCCTTAGAGCGTAAGACTGGCGCAAGAGGTCTTCGTTCAATCTTAGAGGCATGCATGCAAGATGTTATGTTTGATATACCAAGTGAGACCGACATCGTCTCTTGCACCATTACAAAAGATGCTGTTTTAGGCATGGCTAAGCCTGTTCTAGAATACAAGGACTTAAAAACCGCGTAAGCGATACAAAGTAATATACAAAAATTGACCGCAAGGATACGTAGGGATACACCTTGCGGTTTTTTGTTTGCTTTCGATTCTTTTCGTCAAAAATAAGGTATCAAGATATAACCGCGTCTCTTTATACTAATTGTACTAACTCGAGTTGATTATAAATTATTTAGAGAGGAGTCTTTGATGTACGAAGCAGTAGATGATTTCATTATGGATCCAGATCGGGCTGACATGGATGTTTTGCATTTCAACGAACTTTATCCTTCGATACCAAAAGTAGAGGACCTGCAAGATGAAAGTCTGTTTTTTAGAACGAAAATTAAAGGCGCGCCAGTAGAGTCAGAGCCTTGGTCCCCAGCAACACCTGAAACAGGTTGGAGCCCAAGAGGCCTCAGTAGAGCAGGAGGCAAGACTGGCGTGAGTGAAGTAGATGAAAGGCCAAAAGATGAGGTACATATGCAAAAGCAAGGAAATAAAAGTAATGAGCAAAGAAGTGATATTCATTTCAATATCGTAGATGCAATCGGTATCTTGTCTACGGCTACTAGTGGTTGGACAAGAGAAGTAAACATTGTATCGTGGAATGGCAGTGAGGCAAGAATTGATATCAGAGACTGGAGCCCTAATCACCAGAGGTGTAGTAAAGGGGTCCGACTGAATCAAGAAGAGACGAAAAATTTAGTCAAACTTCTAAGCGCCTATGATTTAGATGGTGCAGGTATTTAGCGTAAGGGGACGGGTTCAGGCTCGTCCTTTCTTTTCGTGATTTCAACTTATTCCTCGAATCTGGTAGAATTTGTTCAAGTTAGAAAATGTTGTGTGTGCATGGATTGACTTGGATTGATTGAAGGAGGATGGATAAGACGCATGTTGGAAGATCTGTTACCAGCTATAGATAGTGAATTTATGGATAAAGCAGGTGCGGTGCCTATTTTAGTAGAGGGTGCTAAACGCTATTTTTCCGAAGGTGCTACGCCGACGAAACCCAGCGTGCACAGCGCACACGAGTTAACCTATGTGAGGCGAGGTAAGGTAGAGTTCTACCTCAAAGGTAAGACGTACCTTGTCGAAGAAGAAAATGCCATCGTGATTAAGCCGACCCAAGAGCATACCTACCTGATTTTAGAAGGACCATGTGAGATGGTTGCTGTTTATTTTGGTTTTTCAAGACCAGAGGACCAGGGGGTAGATGAGCGTGCTGATGAAGAGCGCCGTTATGATCAAGGGAGAATAGGGGCGAACCGTAGCGCTACTAAAAAGAAGCCGAATGTTTCATCATTCTCGATTGAAGAATTCTTTGCATTTACTGGAAGTTCAGACGAGCACATCAGCGAATCTCAAGATCCAGCATTTATGATAGACGGTCCTTATCGCAAGGACTTGGCTAATTTAGTTGAACGCATTTTAGAAGAAAGCAAGTCGAGTGAATTTGCAGGTAACTTGATGATGCGCTTACTTGCGATTGAATTGGTCGTCGTTGTTTCGCGTGCCCTAAAGACTGCCTGGGAGAAGAGTTTACGGATCAGGCAAGGTAAAGCAAGAGAGCTTGTCATCATCGCAAGGGATTATATTGCAGCCAATTACGATCGAGACTTAAGTGTAGCTGATGTCGCTAACTATGTATTTTTAAGCCAAGGCTATTTTGCTAGAGCCTTTCGCGATGAAGTGGGCATGAGCCCTATGGCTTATATGATGAAGGTGCGCGTAGATGCTGCCTGTGAACTACTTACAGAAGGAGATTTGAAAATCTCTAGTGTTGCATCTCGTGTTGGTTTTTCAAGTCCACAGCGCTTCAACTCTGCTTTTAGAAAGCATATGGGGATTTCGCCAATGGAGTATAGACGTAGTGTGCAGGAGACAGATGGCGAATGAGTACGAGGTATACTGCAGCAAAGAAGCATCTTAAGACTGCTGTCATGTTGCTTGGTGGGGCCTTCTTATGTGCCATCGCCATTAATTTATTCTTCTTACCAACCCAGTTAACCATGGGTGGTATTACTGGTGTTGCTTCCATTGTGTATCAATCTATACCTATACCTTTACCCTTTGGTATCTTTGTTGCATTGATTAACGTGCCTTTATTCATTGCAGGTGGTCTACGCATCAGTAGACGCTTTATTATAAATAGTATGATCGGCACCATTGTCTATTCGCTGGTAATTGACTTCACTGAGCCGATGATGACGAGTTTTTATCATCAGTATATGAATGATGTAACCAGCGGCGCTCAAGACTTAGTCTTAGCGTGTATTGTCGGTGGCGTATCTTATGGTATTGGCTTAGGTTTAATGCTCTATAGTGGCTATACAACTGGTGGCACGGATATCATTGCCATATTGATCAGAAGGCGGATGAGTCACTTTAGTCTAGGTCAAATCCTTTGGATAATGGATGCCATCGTGATTGCTAGCTCAGCATATTTTTATAGAGACCAAGCTGAAAGCAGCTTGATCATCACGCTGTATAGTGCCATCGCCATTTATCTTACTAGTAAGGGTATTGATTTTGTTGTTGAAGGCTTTAACTTCCAGCGTACCGCATTTATTATTTCGACAAAGAAGGATGCTATTGCAAGTAGGATTATGCAAGAGCTAGATCGTGGAATCACATCCTTGAAAGGTACCGGCATGTACACCGGTAACGAACAAGATGTCTTGCTGTGTGTCATCTCAAAAGAGCAAATTGGTTTACTAAAGCAAATCGTTGTCGACGAAGATGAAAAGGCCTTTGTGCTAGTGATGGATACGAGGGAAGTCGTGGGTGAAGGCTTCGGCAGTGAGCAGTACATAAAGTAGCTTCTGTCAATTATATTATTTGTAGAAAAAATGAGCGTATTTTAGCCGTGACTTGACTTATTATGAAACAAATGTTACAATTTTTAATAGTTTGATATCAGGAGGTCAGTTCATGATTGCAAAAGATGATGTAGAGCAGTGCCGTATTGATCTTGAAGCCTGTTTAGGACGTAAGGTTAAATTGAGATCCAATGGTGGTCGCAAACGTGTGATCATACATGAAGGAATTCTCGACAGTTGTTACCCAAATGTATTTACTGTTCGTTGTGACCGAAAACAAGGCAAGTATCCAGAGTTAATTTCATTTAGCTACGTAGAGATACTTACTTCGGCAGTTGAAGTAGCAGTTCAACAGAATGTAATACCTAGTTAAGTTAGACGTTTATAATTGTTTATATAGCATTCTTGCTTAGCTCTTTTCATTTGCTAATAAGATGTGTAAACTAATTATAAATTTGAAATGATAAACTTCTGCTTACTAGCAGAAGTTTTTTTCATGGTTCAAATGAGTTCATATAGTTGAGGATCATGTACCGCACGCACAAGCAATAAAGATAGACAGATTAAGGGAAGCACATGCCTTGGAAGAAGACAACACTAGCACCAGGAAAAATTAATTTATACTTGGACATCACTGCAAAACGAGAAGATGGTTACCATAACCTCGACACCGTCATGCAGTCCATTGACTTGTCCGACCATATCAGAGCAGAACTGCTCACAGAAACGGCAGCAGAAGATAAGTTTCATAGGATGCAACAAAGGCTACCAGAATCACTGGATATCGGTCCATCAGTGACGGTAAGCATCCGCATGAAATGGCCTCAGGAAGAGGCACGTTGGTTATCTATAAGTGAAATAGAATCAAATTCTTGTTACCTTGCAGCAAAAGCATTTTGGCTGCATGCTGTTGGTGAAGAGGGTGTACGAGTAGGACCTAGACAACGTTTATTAATCCATATCAATAAATTCATACCCGTACAAAGTGGTCTAGGCGGTGGCAGTGCAGATTGCGCAGCCATGTTAGAACTCTTGTGGTCTGTTTATGGTAAGCCCTTCCCATACGATGAACTGTTTGACATAGGTAAGAACTTGGGTGCAGACGTGCCATTTTGCTTAGAAGGCGGTACACGATATTGCACAGGCATCGGTGATGAGATGCAGTATTTGCCAAGCTTACCATCTTGGGATTTGGTCTTGATATTCCCAAATATTAGAAGCAGTACGGTGAATGCTTTTAAACGATTTGATGAAGCCGTCTTGTCTGGCTATGTAGATGATCTAGGCAAAGCGATTGAAGGCCAAGCATTCCGAACTAAACTAACCGAAATAGTTTTTAATCACAGTGTCTCGGCAGATGCTAGAGACCCCGAATATGATTTGTCTGACTTACAAGCTTTTGGAGGCAACCGATTTGTTTCTGTTATTGAGGACGATATCCCTGCCATCAAAACGCTTTTGGAGGGCTTGGATACCTTGTATCCCAATGCTCTTACCGGTATGAGTGGTTCTGGAACGGCTTGTTATGTCTTGTTTGGCTCGAAGGATGCAGATCTTGATTTGTCTAGTTTGCAAACGATGCTTGATCAAACATTAGGCTCAGGTCAGTACGAGATTGTTAGAAGTCGATTGAAGCGCGAAAAGCTTGGTTTACGTCTATAAGATGTCATCCTAGTACGTGACAAGATGTAGAATTTATGCGATACTAGTTTACTGTGATTGACAAGTAAATCAAAATACCGCTATAATCTAGAACATTATGGCATTGAGGGCGGAGGTGAAATGAATGTCGAAGATGACCTTCCAGCCAAAGAAGCGTCAGCGTAGTCGCGAACACGGTTTCCGTAAGAGAATGCTGACTTCAGGTGGCAGAAAAGTTTTACAAAGAAGACGGCTTAAGGGACGTAAGAAACTGTCGGCTTAAGTTGATGAAGACCGCCGGCGAAGTGGTCTTTATTCTTTTACAAGCGTAATAAGAATAGGACTTGCCGGCGATATTTACAGGATGGATGATTCATGGGTCAGATCCCTAGAATAAAACTGAACCGTGAGTTCTCCCTTGTGTATCGTAAGGGTAAGAAAGTTCACACGCATAGCTTGATTTTGCATGTGCTTAAAAGGCGCAAGCAATCTGGATTGCGCTATGGTGTGACAGTCAGTCGAACGGTGCGCTTAGCGGTACAAAGAAACCGCTTAAAACGTTTATTGCGTGAAGCATTTCGCCATGAGGCTGCACAGATCGATGGCTCTTATGATATTATACTGACGGCGAAGGATTTAAACCCACCAGCATCATATCTGATGATCTTAAAGGATTTACGTTATGCGCTGAGGCGGGCTGGCTTATATGCTAAAGAAATTGAAGCAGGACAAGCCCTAGGAGACGATCAATGAGACGGGTATTTATCTACCTGATCAAGGCTTACCAAAAGGGGATATCCCCGATGTTTGGTCCGAGTTGTCGATTTATACCGTCGTGTTCGCAGTATGCAATTGATGCGATTGCTCACTATGGGGTGATAAAAGGATCGCTCAAGGCGATTTGGCGCATCTTGCGATGCAATCCGTTTAGCAAGGGAGGATATGATCCTGCTGTGCCTGAAGCGGAGAAGAAATAGCTACTAATGATTGAGGAAATGCTTATGGATGTAAACGCTTTACCTATTGCAATGGCAGGGCTTCTGGATCCGCTCTATGTGGCCTTTGGCTGGATTATGCGGATGCTTTACTTTATCTTTAATAATTATGGTGTGACCATTATTATTTTTACGATTTTTATTCGTTTGATTATGATCCCGCTTTATACCAAGCAACAGAAGACTACCTTGAAACAAGGTCAGCTCAATGACGAGATTGCTGAATTGAAGCGTGTCTACAAAGATGATAACCAAGGTTTTGCTGTGGCTCAACAAGAGTTATTTAAGACACATAAGATTTCGATGTTCAGTGGTTGTTTACCACAGATCGTAGCTCTCTTTATGATCTGGCCAATCTGGCGTATTATCTCAAGCCCACTGCGCTACATCATGGGTGTTAGCAGTGAGAACATTACCCAAATGGGTGAGCGCTTGAGTGAGATGGGCATCTTGAATGCACAAGAAGCAGGCAATATCTTAAATCGTGATATTCCTATTATCGCTGCACTGACCTCAAATGGCGAAGCCATGAGTGAAATGGTTGGTGAAGGCCTCATTCGTGCCGATCAGATTCTGAATTTAAATTTCTTAGGTATGAACTTAGGTGTACAACCAACATGGCAACCGGCACTCTTGTTCGGTGAACAGATGTCAACATACTTGCCACTCTTGATCATCCCGGTCGTTGCCGTCGTCACAACCTTCTTAGTGTCCAAGATTGCTGAGTCCACAAACCCAGCCATGGCACAGAATAAGAAAACTGCTGAACTGGCCAAGCAAAATCCAGCTAGAGATGCATCTAGCTCACCTGATCAAGCTGCTGGTATGATGAAGTCAATGAAGTTTATGATGCCTGTTATGACACTGATGACCGTCTTCTTTGCACCTGCTGCAATGGGTATGTACTGGGTCGTTGGTAACATGATGGCGATCGTTCAGTCACTTTTGTTGTATAATCTTTACACAAAGCCTGTTTTCGATCAGATCGATGCACAGGAAAAACAAGCTGACCTAGTTCTAAATCAGAGAAGAGGAGCTGACAAGAATGGCTAGATCCGTTGAGAAGAGTGGTAAAACTGTAGATGATGCTGTTCAAGATGCATTAGCAGACTTGGGCGTTAGCATTGATGAAGTTGTAATCGATGTACTAGACGAAGGCGATAGTGGTATTTTAGGTATTGGACGTAAGCCTGCCAGAGTTCTGGTCACTTATGATGAGCTGTCATTAGACATGAATCTTGCAGAGCCAAATACCGTATCTGCGGATAACAGCCAATACGATTATTCCCCTGCTGCTTTAGAACAAGCAGATGAAAAT
>CAYXVJ010000019.1:6302-9548 GCA_964468675.1 uncultured Oscillospiraceae bacterium | reverse complement strand
GTTAGGCGATGCCTTATTCCAAGGTGAATTGGAAGATGAGCAAGATAACACTTACTTTGGCGATGATGATGCAGATTCGTTTGATACCAAGACAGAAGATCTGGCACTAAAAGCCCTAGATTATGTTGAACAGATCTTCGCTTATATGGATATTGAAGCAGACTTCTCTTACACACAAGAAGATGGTTCAATCTTCATTGATGCTCAAGGTGAGGACGTTGGTGCGATCATAGGACACCGTGGCGATACCCTCAATGCACTCCAATACCTAACAGGTTTGGTGGTGAACCGTGAGAGTAGTGAACACATTTACTTAACCATTGACGTTGCAGGCTATCGAAAACGTAGAGAGAAAGCACTAACGGATATGGCTAAACGCACTGCTCGTAAAGTCATTGAAGTCGGTAAAGATTATGTGATGGAACCCATGACAGCGGCAGAACGTCGCATCATCCACACAGCATTGCAAGACTACCCTGGCATTAGGACAGAGAGTGAAGGCATAGAGCCCAAACGAAAAGTTGTGATTATTCCACTAAGAAAGTCATAACGACTGGTAGTAAAATTAAATGTTAGAGGCGGTCAGGGCGAAGGCTTTGGCCGCCATTTATATATAAAGATCGTTCGAGGTTTAAAAGTATATGATTGAAGATACGATTGTTGCTTATGCGACACCACCTGGTGTCTCAGGCGTGGCATTATTACGTTTATCAGGTTCAGGGAGCCTTGAGATAGCAAAACAAATTTTTACACCTGGTGCATTACCTCAAACTGTAAAAGAAGGTGACAAGCCGTTTGGTAAAGCAGTGGATGCACTTGATGGATACCAGGCAACACTTGGCTATGTACATATGCCAGATGAAACGGTGCCAATCGATCAAGCCATTATTCTACGCTTTAAAGCACCAAACTCATATACAGGTGAGGATGTCTTCGAGATATCACTACATGGTGGAAGTGCTGTTCGTAGATCGCTTTTGACGGCATGTCTTAAAGCTGGTGCAAGACTTGCTGAACCTGGTGAGTTTACAAGACGAGCTTTTGTGAATGGCAAGATTGATCTTGCTCAATCAGAAGCTGTGATGGACTTAATTGAAGCAGATGCAGGCGTGGCAGGAGAAGCTGCTATGCGTCAGCTACAAGGAGGTTTATCTAGGCAGATCCAAGAGTATATTGATCTCTTATATAGCTGGTTATCAACAATAGAAGTGGGTATGGAGTATCCAGAATACGAAGACTCTAGCTTCCAAAATGAAGTCTTGATGGAACTCTTACCGGACTTAGATGAACGACTCGAACGTTTAGAGAACAGCTTCACACAAGGCCGTATCTTAAAGGAAGGCTTGCAAGTCGTCTTTGCTGGCAGACCCAATGCGGGTAAATCATCTTTGATGAATTACCTATCAGGTGAGGATCGCTCGATCGTCACGCATATTGCAGGGACAACTAGAGATACTGTCGACATTGAAGTACAAATCGCAGGCTTACCTGTAAGGCTGATTGATACAGCAGGGCTTCGTGTCAGTGATGACCCTGTTGAAAGAATTGGTATTGAGCGAGCTGAGCGTGCGATGGGCGATGCAGATGTAGTCTTCTGGTTACTAGATGGTGATCAGGCAAGTGGCGATGATTTGGATTCCTTATTGGACTTGATATCAGCAGATGAGCTCACCGGCATTATGGAAGCGAGCATGCGCTCTACGGTTTATGTGGTCGTAACGAAGCACGACATTAGGCCGTGGACTTTAGATGTACTAGAGGCATTCGAAAAGACACTTTTAAACCAAGTGCCTACATTAAAAGGGGTACTTACCACATCTAGCATCAGTGGAGATGGTATGGATCACTTGCGTCTCGTTATCCGAGAAACTTATGAAGCATTAGGTGCAAGAACTAGTGATTCAGCCCTGATTATGTCTGAAAGACATAGAGATGCGATTCGTCAAGCGAGAATGATTTTAACTCCATTAGCGAAGCAAGCTAATGTATTAGAACCCGTCATTGTGGGTCAGCAATTAAAGGCTTGTGCTGAGGCACTAAGCAACATTACAGGAGAGAATGTTTCCCAACATCTCTTAAATGAGATCTTTAGTCGTTTCTGTGTAGGAAAGTAACAGGGAGTAAATATAGATGATGTATAAGACAATTGAAGCCGCGCTAAAGGACAAGGATAATTTCTTGGCCGGCTCTTACGATATAGCGGTCATTGGTGCAGGTCACGCAGGTGTAGAAGCATCCATGGCGGCTGCAAAGTTAGGCAAAACAGTAATAACCATTGCGATGAACTTAGACTCAATCGCGAATTTACCGTGTAATCCATCTATTGGAGGCACAGCTAAAGGTCAGTTAGTACGAGAAATCGATGCCTTAGGTGGTCAGATGGGTGAAGTGGCTGATGAAGCTACCATTCAATTTAGAATGTTGAACCGTTCTAAAGGAGCCGCCGTTTTATCTCCGCGAGCCCAAATGGACCGACGCTTGTATATGGACTTGATGAAGAAGAGGCTTGAGAAACAAGAGGGTTTACACTTAAGACAAGAAGAAGTTGTTGAAATTTTGGTGGATGAGACAGGTCGTGCAGCAGCTGTTCTTTGCCGTTTCGGTTCGATCTATACGTGTCAAGCGATCGTTTTAGCAACCGGTACATACTTGGATGCTAGAATCATCATTGGGCATCGTACCTTTGCATCCGGCCCTGATAACTTGCATCATTCTGTCGGCTTATCCGAGTCACTGCGTGACCATGGTGTTACTTTGCAACGATTCAAAACAGGTACACCCGTTCGTATCAATAGAAGAACCATAGACTTTACGAAGCTTGAGCCACAAGAAGCAGATCCTAAGCCAGGTAGGTTTTCCTTTAACGAGAATGCTCCTGGACCTAGGAAACCTGAAGAACCAGAGCCCTGTTGGCTCGCTTGGACCAATGACGATACCCATCGATTGGTAGAGAAAAACTTAGATCGTTCCCCCATGTATAGCGGGATAATTGAAGGAGTAGGGGCAAGGTATTGCCCGTCTATCGAAGATAAGATCGTTCGCTTTGCAGATAAGAGCAGACACCAATTATTTATTGAACCAACGGGCAGAGACTCAGATGAGATGTACCTCATGGGTTTATCCACGAGTATGCCTCAAGACATCCAACAATCTATGTTGAACACCATACCTGGACTAGAAAAAGCACAAATTATGCGTAGCGCTTATGCCATTGAGTACGACTGTCTCTTACCTGAAGATTTAGGT